>NZ_JBIAPU010000012.1:0-273344 GCF_042888465.1 Streptomyces sp. NPDC002888
CCCGCCGCGCCCCCCCCCCCCACCCCCCCCCCCCCCCCCCCCCCCGGCCGCGGGGCCCCCCCCCCCCCCCCCCCCCCCCCCCCCCCCCCGGCGGCGTTCTGCGGGCCTGTGGGGCCCCAGGGGTACGGGAGTGACACGGGAACACCGGAGGGCCCGCAGACGTGACGCTGCGGGCCCTCCGGCATTCTTGTCGTACCGCTGGGCTGCTGTACCGCTACCTATGCCTCATCTCGGCGCAGCGAGGGCTTGAGCTCCTTGAGACGGCCGAGCAGGCCGTTGACGAACGAGGGCGACTCGTCCGTGGAGAACTCCTTCGCCAGCTGCACCATCTCGTCGAGGACGACGGCGTCCGGGGTCTCGTCGGCCCAGATCAGCTCGTAGGCGCCCAGGCGCAGGATGTTGCGGTCGACGACCGGCATCCGGTCGAGCGTCCAGCCGACCGAGTACTGCGCGATCAGCTCGTCGATGCGCTTCGCGTGTGCCGCGTAGCCCTCGACCAGCTGCATCGTGTACTCGCTCACGGGCGGCTGCCGGGTGTCGGCCCGGGAGAGCCGGATCCAGTCCGCGAGGACCGTCAGGACGTCGGCCCCGCGCTGGTCGCCCTCGAAAAGGATCTGGAAGGCACGCTTGCGGGCCGTGTTGCGGGCAGCCACGGTTAGCTGTTCACCCGGCCGAGGTAGTCGCTCGTGCGGGTGTCGACCTTGATCTTCTCACCGGTGGTGATGAAGAGCGGGACCTGGATCTGGTGGCCGGTCTCCAGGGTGGCGGGCTTGGTGCCACCGGTGGAGCGGTCGCCCTGGACACCCGGCTCGGTCTCCTGGATCACGAGCTCGACGGCGGCGGGCAGCTCGACGAAGAGCACCTCGCCCTCGTGCTGCGCGACGGTGGCCGTGAAGCCCTCGATAAGGAAGTTGGCGGCGTCGCCCACGGCCTTGCGGTCGACCATGAGCTGGTCGTAGGTCTCCATGTCCATGAAGACGAAGTACTCGCCGTCCATGTACGAGAACTGCATGTCGCGCTTGTCGACAGTGGCCGTCTCGACCTTGACGCCGGCGTTGAACGTCTTGTCGACGACCTTGCCGGAAAGCACGTTCTTCAGCTTGGTGCGCACGAAGGCCGGGCCCTTGCCGGGCTTGACGTGCTGGAACTCGACGACGGACCAGAGCTGGCCGCCTTCGAGCTTGAGCACCAGGCCGTTCTTGAGGTCGTTCGTGGAAGCCACGGTTGCGGAATCTCCTGGACTGACGTGGACGACCCCGGGGCACGCACCTGCCTATAGTGCGAGCAGCTCCTTGGTCGTGATGGTGAGTAGCTCGGGTCCGCCGTCCGCCTCGGGGCGTACGACGAGCGTGTCATCGATCCGGACACCGCCCCGGCCCGGGAGGTGGACTCCCGGTTCGACGGTGACAGGCACGCAAGCGTCCAGTTTACCCATGGCCGCGGGACCCAACTGCGGGTCCTCGTCGATTTCGAGTCCGACGCCGTGACCAGTCAGTTCGGGGAGGCCCTCCACGTACCCCGCCGAGTCCAGCACCTGGCGCGCCGCGCGGTCCACGTCACGGTAGGCGGCGCCGGGTGCGAGGGACTCCCGTCCGGCGCGCTGGGCAGCGAAGACGAGGTCGTACAGCTCGATCTGCCAGTCCGCGGGCGACGTACCGATGACGAAGGTACGGCCGATCTCGCAGCGGTAGCCGCGATAGGTCGCCCCCAGGCAGACGGAGAGAAAGTCGCCCTCCTCGACCCGGCGGTCGGTGGGGCGGTGGCCCCGGCGGCCGGAGTTCGGGCCGGTCGCGACGGAGGTGGGGAAGGCGGGCCCGTCGGCGCCGTGGTCGACGAGACGGCGCTCCAGTTCCAGGGCGAGGTGCCGTTCGGTACGGCCGACGAGGATGGATTCGAGCAGCTCCCCGAGGGCCTGGTCGGCGATCTCGGCGCCGATGCGCAGGCAGGAGATCTCCTCCTCGTCCTTCACCACCCTCAGCTGCTCGGCCGCACCGCCCAGGTCGGCGAGACGCAGCCCGGGGACGACGGAGCGGATGGCCCGGTGGCGGGCCACCGTCAGGTGGTGTTCCTCCAGGGCCAGGGAGTCGGCGCCCTGGGCCACGACGAGGTCGGCGGCCGCGACGGCCGCGTCACCTCCGGCTCGGGGCAGGCTGTGGACTCGTAGCGCCTCGTCGAGGCGACCTTCGGCGGGCCGGTCGTTCGGCGGGCCCGCGCTCACCAGCAGATCCTCGCGCTTTCCCAGCAGCAGGACGGCACCGCGCGGGGCAATGCCCGCGAGGTACCGCACGTTGGCGGGACGGGAGACCAGCGCCGCCGCGCTGCCGCCCGCGTTGCAGCGCTCCCGTAGCCGCGTCCGGCGGGCCGCGTACACCTCTGACATGAGCCGAGCGTATGAGCTCCGCGGGGGAAGCGCCGGTCGAGGGGGCCGAGTGGGGCAACTGTTGATCGTCGGCTGTCCGCCGGTGGGGGCGTTCGCGCAGTTCCCCGCGCCCCTGGGGGCTGCAGTTCCCTGTGCCTACCAGTTTGGGGGGCTTGCGATCGATCTTGCCAGGACGTCGTTCAGGATCTGGGCCGTTTGTGGGACGTCCAGCTGGGAGTTGTCGATGATGGGGAGGCCGGAGCCGTACCAGCCGGCCATGCGGCCGTGGATGCGGGCGACCTCCTCGTCGGTGAGGCGGCGGTTGCCGGAGCGTTCCGCGTTGCGTTCCAGGACGATTTCGAGGCCCGGCAGGAGGACGACGGGGAGGAGGCCGGGGCCGACGTGTCGCTTCCAGCCGCCGAGGCCGACCACGGGGCGGTCGGGGAAGACGGCGTCGTCGAGGATGCAGGAGATGCCGTTGGCGAGGAAGTTGCGGGCGGCGAAGCCGCAGGTGCGGCGGGCGAGGCGGTACTGCGCCTCGGAGTGGTCGTTCCAGCCCGTCTGGGGGTCGGCGAAGCCGGAGCGGACCCATTCGCGGACGTCGTCGAGGCTGATGTGCGCGGTGGGGACGCGTCGGTGGTCGGCCCAGTACTTGGCGACGCTCGTCTTGCCGGCGCCCGCGGGGCCGATCAGGAGGACGGCCAGGGTGGTGGTCGTCGGGTCGGGCGCGGCCGGGGTGGGCGGTGCGCTGGGCGCTGCCACCGGGCCGCCCGGCGGGAGCGGGACGTGGCCCGTGGTGTCGGGGGCCGGGGGGTGCGGGGCGGGGGGCACGGGCGGCGCGGTGGGCGGCGGTCCGGTGAAGCCCGGGGGCGGCGGGGGCACGGGGGCGGGCCCTTGGGGCGGGCCCGGGTGGTGCGAACCCGGGTGGTGTGCGGCCGGCGACCAACCGGCGGCCGGACCGTGCCCCGGCTGAGGGGGCTGCGGCAGCGGAGACCCCACTGCGTGCTGCATCCGGTGCCACTCCGTCTCGTTCTTCTGGGCTCGGTTCGCCGCAGGCCATTGACGCCGGCAGCGGGGGTGAACCCGCTTGCTGCCACACCCTAAAGGGCGTGGCAGGGGCCTCGTCCGAACGGTACCGCCCCCGGCCGTTGTTTTGAGAACGGTCGAGGGCGGCACCAAGTGCCCGTGGTGGGAGGCGAGTCGGGCGGAAGCCCGCGTGAGGGGACTTACTGGCCGACTTCGCCGTAGGCGGCCAGCAGGACCGCCGGGTCGGGGCCCTCCAGGACGGTCGGCTTGGCGAGACCGTCGAGGACGATGAAGCGGAGCATGTTGCCGCGGGACTTCTTGTCGACCTTCATGGCCTCCAGGAGCTTGGGCCACTGGTCGTAGCGGTAGTGCAGGGGCAGGCCCACCGACTCCAGGACCGTGCGGTGGCGGTCGGCCGTGGCGTCGTCCAACCGACCCGCGAGGCGGCCCAGTTCGGCGGCGAAGTGCATCCCGACCGAGACCGCGGCGCCGTGCCGCCACTGGTAGCGCTCGTTCTTCTCGATGGCGTGGGCGAGCGTGTGGCCGTAGTTGAGGATCTCCCGCAGGCCGGACTCCTTCAGGTCGGAGGAGACGACGTCCGCCTTGACCTTGATGGAGCGCTCGATGAGCTCGGCGGTGTGCCGGCCGGCCGGGGTGCGGGCGGCCTCGGGGTCGGCCTCGATGAGGTCGAGGATCACCGGGTCGGCGATGAAGCCGGCCTTGATGATCTCCGCCAGACCGGACACGTAGTCGTTGACCGGCAGCGACTCCAGCGCGGCCAGGTCGCACAGCACGCCGGCGGGCGGGTGGAAGGCGCCCACCAGGTTCTTGCCCTCGGCGGTGTTGATACCGGTCTTGCCACCGACGGCCGCGTCGACCATGGCCAGGACGGTGGTGGGGACGGCGATCCAGCGCACGCCCCGCAGCCAGGTCGCGGCGACGAAGCCGGCGAGGTCTGTGGTCGCACCGCCGCCGACGCCCACGACGACGTCCGTGCGCGTGAAGCCGGACTGGCCGAGCGCCTTCCAGCAGTAGGCGGCGACCTCGGCGGTCTTGGCCTCCTCCGCGTTCGGCACCTGGATGGCGACGGCCTCGTAGCCCTGCTCGGCCAGGTCGGCGCGGAGCGCGTCGCCGGTCTCCGCGAGCGACTCCGGGTGGATGACGGCGACCCGCTGGGCCTTGTCACCGATCAGCCCGCCGAGTTCACCGAGCAGCTGACGGCCGACCAGAACCTCGTAGGGCTCGGAGCCCGCGCTGCCGCCTACCCTGATCCTTGTCACCTGCTGAGCCATGATGTCCTCCGGCCGGGGGTCCGGGGGTTGTCCCCCGGGAAATGCAGTCTTCAACTCCAGTGCGTCCAGGGCGGCTTGGGTGACCTCTTCGGGCGTCCGGCCATCCGTCGGTACGACAGCCGTGGCGACCTCCTCGTAGAGGTGCCGCCTCGCCTCCATCAGCTCGCGCCACTGCTTGCGCGGGTTGACGGCGAGCAGCGGCCGGGCCGCGTTGAGGCCGGTGCGCTTGACCGCCTCCTCGACGTCCATCGAGAGGTAGACGACGCGCCGGCCGACGAGCAACTCCCGCGTGTCGGCGTCGAGGATGGCACCGCCGCCGAGGGCGAGGACGCCGTCGTGCCCGGCGAGGGCCTGCCGTACGGCCTCCTTCTCCAGCGCGCGGAAGGCGGGCTCGCCCTCCTCGACGAAGATGTCGGCGATGGGCCGGCCCTGCGCGGCGACGATGTCGGCGTCGCTGTCCCGGTAGCCGACGCCGAGCCGCTCGGCCAGCAGCTCGCCCACGGTGGACTTGCCGACCCCCATGGGGCCGACCAGCACGACCAGGGGAGCGCTCATCGGACGGTGAGGTTGTCGAGGTAGGACCGTACGTTGCGGCCGGTCTCGGTGACGCTGTCACCGCCGAACTTCTCCGCGACCGCGTCGGCGAGGACGAGGGCGACCATGGCCTCGGCGACGATCCCGGCCGCGGGCACGGCGCAGACGTCGGAGCGCTGGTGGTGGGCCTGCGCGGGCTCGCCCGTGGCGACGTCGACCGTCTGCAGGGCGCGGGGCACGGTGGCGATCGGCTTCATCGCGGCCCGGACGCGCAGCAGCTCACCGGTGGTGAGTCCGCCCTCGGTGCCGCCGGAGCGGCCGGTCGCCCGCTTGATGCCCTCGGGTGTGGTGAGGATCTCGTCGTGGGCCTTCGAGCCGGGCACCCGCGCCAGGCCGAAGCCGTCGCCGAGTTCGACGCCCTTGATCGCCTGGATGCCCATGAGGGCGGCGGCCAGCCGGGCGTCCAGCTTCCGGTCCCAGTGCACGTGCGAGCCGAGGCCCACCGGCACGCCGTACGCCAGCACCTCGACCACGCCGCCGAGGGTGTCGCCGTCCTTGTGGGCCTGGTCGATCTCCGCGACCATCGCCTTCGACGCGTCGGCGTCCAGGCAGCGCACCGGGTCGGCGTCGAGCTTCTCGACGTCGGCGGGGGTCGGGTACACGCCGTACGGCGCCTTCGCGGCAGCCAGTTCGACGACGTGCGAGACGATCTCGATCCCGGCCGTCTCCTTCAGGTACGAACGGGCCACCGCGCCGAGCGCCACCCGGGCCGCGGTCTCCCGGGCCGAGGCGCGCTCGAGGATCGGCCGGGCCTCGTCGAAGCCGTACTTCTGCATACCGGCGAGGTCGGCGTGGCCGGGCCGGGGCCGGGTCAGCGGCGCGTTGCGGGCGAGGCCCGCGAGCACGTCGGGGTCGACGGGGTCGGCCGCCATGACCTGCTCCCACTTGGGCCACTCGGTGTTGCCCACCATGATCGCGACCGGCGATCCCATGGTGAGGCCGTGCCGCACCCCGCCGAGGAAGGTGACCTCGTCCTGCTCGAACTTCATCCGCGCACCGCGACCGTAGCCGAGCCGCCGCCGTGCCAGATGGTCGGCGACCATCTCCGTGGTGATCGGCACGCCGGCGGGAAGGCCCTCCAGCGTCGCCACGAGTGCGGGACCGTGGGACTCCCCCGCGGTCAGCCAGCGCAACCTGCTCAACGGTGCTCCTCAGTATCCGCGCCCTGCTGCTGCCCTGCGTACGCGCGTCATCGCGTACGGCGACGGCGCGACCGGGTGCGCGACCCTGGCCCGCCACCTCCGATCCTCCCACGTCCGTCCCGCGGAACCGGCCGCCGGTCCACAGGGCGGACGCGCGGACGGACACGAGGGGCTCACGGCGGGACGACTGCGAGCCGGTCACGCGGATCAGGCGGAACCGTCGCGCTGGGGCTGCTGCTGCGGCGCGTACGAGCCGAGGAAGTCGGCACCACTCGGCTCCCGAGACTGCTGGGGCTGCTGGGGCTGCTGCGGGGCGTACTGGCCGAGATAGTCCGCGCCCCGTCCCTGTCCGTGCCCCTGCTGCGCCACCGCGACGGCCGACGCACCGGACCGCACCGCGCGCCGGCGGGAGATCCAGCGCTTCAGCTTGAGGAGCCACGACAGGACGACGATCCCGATGATCAGGCACAGCACGGGCACCTGAATCCAGTCCGGCATGAATTTCAGGACGATCTCGAAGATCTCGCCCTTTCCGGACGCGAGTGGCACAGCTGTGGTCATGAGTGGTTACCCCCCTGGTATGGCCCCCGCTACAGTTCCGCCCCCTGCGGAACAGCAGCGGATCCTACCGGGCCTCGAGCGCGTGTTCGCCCGGTGTGCAGCACATACAGGATCCCGCACAGCACCTCCCGGTTCGGCAACGGCTTCCGGCCCAATACCGGAAGCGTCGTTCACGCCGTGGTAGCAGCGGCTCGAGCGCGGTGAACCCGCGCCCTGGACACGGCCCCCCAGAACCAACCCACCTCATTGCGTGAGGCGGCTGCAAGACCGCGTCCCCTCTAGTGAAGCGGAGGAGTCACTTGTAGCAGCACAGGACTGCAGCGAGACCCGTGGTAGCCAGACATCCACGGGATCGTGCACTCGATCACCCGCGGCGGCGGCCCAATCGTTGGGCGACGACGGCATCAATCCCGCGCCGCACGCCTTCCACCGCAACTGGACCGCGGTTACGGCGGCAAAATTGCGACGAACTGCACCTTAAGCACCGAACTAACTATTTCATCACCCATAACCCCAATGCCTCGATAAAGCACAGACGCAATAGAGTCCTTATGTACGAGACGCAAATCTGACGTTGCAGAGCAGGAAGCCATCATTTAGGGTTACATATGACCGTCCACCGACAGAACCGAGGAAGTTCACATGAATTTGTCCCGCAAGGTCACCCACGCCGCCATAGCCTCATTCATCTCCGTAACTGGGATCGTCGCCCTAAGCGCTCCCGCCAGCGCCTACGATGTACAGAAGTGCGGATCTACGCAGCATTTAAGTCCCGACACTCCTGGTGTCAATGTTGACCTCTGGGTGACGCCCTGCGTACAGCGTACCGGTAGCTCCAGCCGTGCGGTGCTCACTTTTGAATGGCTTCACGGGAACGGAGAGGTTAATGACTACGACTGGCTCGAGGTAATTGCGCGACTTGAGAGAAATGACGCATGGATCGAAACAAGTGCCTGCAATATCACAGGGCCAGTTAACAATAATTACAGCGGGACATATAACTGCATCACCGCATACCACTCCGGCACCGGATACACGGCCGACGGAAAAGTAAACTATGACATCAATAACGACGGTAAGGGAATGCGGAGCCCTTGGGAGCTGTCAGGATCGCCGACGCTCTAACTATCGCGTGAGGGCTGGGGAGAGGAGTGTCCACTCCTCTCCCCAGCCCATAAAAATGCAAGACAATATTTCGCGCTAGAGAATTCCTGCCTGGCTTACATGCACCGATACGCTACTGATCGGCAAGAGAGACCCCACTCACCTGACGCTCCGCCGAGAAGTCTATTGCCCTGTGTTGGGCTTACCCCCTCAGCCCTTTTCGTTCAGTCGCAATGCACGGCGCATGGCTGTCGACGAAACCGACGGACATCCCGTCATCTGCTCGACCTGCAGCACCGCCTGGTGCACCAGCAGGTCGAAGCCGCTGATGACGGCCCCGCCAGTCATCGACCAGCGAGCGGCGAGCTCGGTCGGCCAGGGGTCGTATAGCACGTCGAAGAGCGCCGCGGGCTTCTCAGGCACGACACGGGCTAGCGCGTCTGTCGTACCGGCAGGAGTGGTGGCAACGACAAGTGGGAAGTTCAAGGCCTCGGCCGCGTCTGCCCAGTCAGCCATGCTCACCTCGACCTCGAGCCGCTCGCCCCACTGCCGCATCTCGGCGGCGCGGGCCTCGCTGCGGACGTAGGCGACAACCTCGCCGGTGCAGATCCTGGCCAGCGCGGCCAGGGCTGAGGAGGCGGTGGCGCCGGCGCCGAGGATCGCCGCCGTGTCGACCTGTTCGATGCCGCGCTCGCGCAGGGCGGCCACCATGCCGGGGATGTCGGTGTTGTCTCCGACGCGGCGGCCGTCCTCGGTGAACACGACCGTGTTGACCGCCTCGACGGAGGTCGCCGTCTCACTGATCTCGTCGAGCAGCGGAATCACGGCCCGCTTCAGAGGCATCGTCAGCGACAGTCCCGCCCACGTGTCGTCCAGCCGCTCGAAGAACCCGGGCAGGGCAGCCTCGTCGACTTCGAAGCGGTCGTACGACCAGTCCACGAGCCCCAGTTCCCGGTACGCGGCACGGTGCAGCACCGGGGAGAGGGAGTGGGCGATGGGGCTGCCGAGCACGGCGGCCCGGCGCCGCCCGGCACGCTCCATGTGCGCTGTGTCGCTCATTGATTCTCACCCTTCGTCTCAGGGCGACGCGGGCGGCGGCGAAGCGCTCCGCGTCGCGCCCGGTGTGGTCCGCGAGGGCTTGCTCCCCGGTATCGTGCCCTCCGGCGAGCCGATTTCGATCATCGCCCACACGACCAACGCCAGCGCCGCGAACGCCACCACGGCCAGGACTTTCGCCCAGGTCGCGGTGGTCCCTCGGTGTTCGGATGTCATGATCGCAGACCGGCTGGACTCAGTTCGCGGCCGCTTCGTTGAACTTGTCCTTGAGCCGCTGGAATTCCGCGTACGTCTTGGCGAATTCGGTCTTGTTCTCGCCGTCGGTTGCCACGAAGTAGATCCAGCCGTCGTTCGTCGGATTCAGTGTCGCCTTCAGCGCGTCGTCACCGGGATTGCCGATGGGCCCGGGCGGGAGCCCCTTCTGCGTGTACGTGTTGTACGGGTCCTGATTGCTGTTGATCTCGGACTCGCTGATGTTGATGTTGCTCTCGTTCTTCAGGTAGTTGAAGGTCGAGTCGAACTGCAGCTTCTGGTTGGTCTCGGTGTTCGTGGGCTTGAGCCGGTTGTAGACCACCTCCGCCATCTTGCGGAAGTCGTCGTGGGTCTTACCCTCGGCCTGGACGAGGCTGGCGACCGTGATGACCTGCAGCGGACTCTCCAGCTTGAGTTCCCGGGCCTTCGCCTCAAGGTCGTACTTGCCGTACGCCTCGTTGGCACGCGACACCATCTCCTTCAGGACCGTCTCGGGCTTCATTCCCTTGGCGGCGGGATAGGTGCCCGGGCAGAGGAAGCCCTCCAGCGGCTCCTTTATGTCCTTGTTGTCGTTCGCCCAATTCGGCAGACCGAGGCTTTTGTACTCCTTCTCGGCGACCTTCTGGGTGGTGCCCGAGGCAAGTTCGAGTTTCTCGTCGATCACCTTGTACACCTGAACGTTGCGCCACCCCGGAGCGACCAGCACATTGGCCTGGCTCTTACCGTCGAGCATCATTGCGACGGCACTGGCGGCGGACATGTGCTTCTTGAGGATATAGGCACCCGCCTGAATCTTGTCCCCATCGGGATTCTGCGACTGCGCGGAAACGAAGGCGTCGACGCTCTTGACGACGCCAGCCGCCTTCAACTTCCGGCCGATTACAGAGCCAAAAGCGCCTTCCGGAATGTTGATCGTCACCTTTTCGCCGGTACCGGTGCCCGCGTAGTCGGGCGCCGGGGCAAAACGATTTTTGTAGAACTGGTAGCCGAAGTAGCCGACGCCGGCGATGCCGCCGCCGAAGACGAGCACGACCACCAGGCAGGCAACCCCGTTGCGACCCTTCTTGCCCTTGCCCTTGCCCTTCCCTTTGCCGCCTTTGCCGGCCTTGTCACCGCGACCGCGCCGGTCGCCGCGCCCTCGGCGGTCCCCCGGCTCGTCGCTCTCGTCGTCCTCGTCGCCGCCCGCGAAGAAGGCGTGCTCGCCCTGGTCGGGCCCCGGGTCCCAGTCGGTCTCGGGCTCCGGCTCGGCGCGGCGGCGGCCGGGCGGCTCCGGCGGTGGATACGCGTCCTGTGTGCCGTAGAAGTCGGACTGCTCGGCGCCGTGGCCGACGGGCTGCTGTCCGTAGGGGTCCACCGGGTCGGCGGGGTACGGGACGTGCGGCTGCGCGCCGGTGCCGTCACCCCAGCCACCCTGGTCGTAGGGCTGCTGTCCCTGTCCCTGAGCCGCGTAGTGCTGGGGGTCGTAGTGCTGCTGGTGGTGCTGCGGGTCGTACTGGTGCTGCTGCGCCTGACCGTAGGCGGCCTGCTGGCCGTCGCCCCAGTCGCCGTATCCCGGCTGCTGCGGCTGCTGCGGATAGTGGTGCTGCTGCTGGCCGCCGTAGGCAGGCTGTTGACCCATGTGGGCCTGCTGCCCTTCCCATCCGCCGTCCCCGTACAACGGGTCCTCCGGATGCCACGGTTCGGAGCCTGGGCCCCGGCCATACTCAGTCATCGATCCCCTAGAGCCGCGAGGCGGCGGTCGCTCGGCATTCACGCCCCGGCTCCCGTCTCGCCTCTCTTTGTGCGGCGGCTGTTCGAACACCACCGCATCGCGCGGAACGTTACCGTATCGCGATCAGATGACCACTTCGACGCCCTCTCCGGGTGCTTTACCTGACACCCGTTCGGATTCGAGCGCCTGCTGAAGGATGATCACAGCGGCTGCCTGGTCGATGACCGACCGGCCCTTCTTCGTCTTCACCCCTGAGGCGCGCAGTCCCTGACTGGCCGTCACGGTCGTCATCCGCTCGTCGACGAGGCGGACCGGGACCGGTGCGATGCCCCTCGCCAGCTCCTGCGCGAAGCCACGAACCTTTACCGCGGCCGGGCCCTCGCCCCCCTTGAGGGAGCGAGGCAGACCGACGACGACCTCGATCGGCTCGTACTCCTCGACGAGCTGCTTCAGCCGACGGTGAGCAGCGGGAACGTCCCGTCCCGGGACCGTCTCCACCGGGGTGGCGAGGATCCCGTCGGGGTCGCACGAGGCGACCCCGACACGGGCGTCCCCGACGTCGATCGCGAGCCGACGGCCCTTCCTCATCGGCTGGCTCACTTGGCCGTTTCCGCCACGAGACGCTCGACGGCCTCGACGGCCTCGCCGACGGCGGTCGGGTTCTGGCCACCGCCCTGGGCGACGTCCGGCTTGCCGCCACCACCGCCGCCGAGGGTCTTGGCGGCCGTGCGGACCAGGTCGCCGGCCTTGAGACCGCGCTCACGGGCGGCCTCGTTGGTGGCGATGACCGTCAGCGGCTTGCCGTTGTTCACGGTGAACAGGGCCACCACGGCGGCCCGGCCGCCCTGGATGCGGCCGCGCACGTCGAGGACCAGCTTGCGCAGGTCGTCGGGGGTCGTACCGTCCGGGACCTGGCCGGTGACGAGGGCGACACCGCGGACGTCCTGGGCGGACTCGACGAGCCCGGCGGCGGCCTGGAGCACCTTCTCGGCGCGGAACTTCTCGATCTCCTTCTCGGCGTCCTTCAGCTTGCCGAGCATGGCCGAAACCTTCTCCGGGAGCTCCTCCGGGCGGCCCTTGATCAGCTCCTGGAGCTGGGCGACGACCGTGTGCTCACGGGCCAGGAAGTTGTAGGCGTCGACACCGACCAGGGCCTCGATACGGCGCACACCGGAGCCGATGGAGGACTCGCCGAGCAGCTTCACCAGGCCCAGCTGGGCGGTGTTGTGCACGTGCGTGCCACCGCACAGCTCCTTGGAGAAGTCGCCGATGGTGACCACCCGGACGCGCTCGCCGTACTTCTCGCCGAACTCGGCGATGGCGCCCTGCTTCTTGGCCTCGTCGATGCCCATGACGTCGGCGCGGACGTCGAGGTCGCGGGCGAGCACCTCGTTGATCTTCTGCTCGACGTCGGTCATCACGGCCGTCGGAACGGCGGACGGCGAGCCGAAGTCGAAGCGGAAGCGGCCGGGCTGGTTCTCGGAGCCGGCCTGGGCGGCCGTCGGGCCGAGGGCGTCGCGCAGGGCCTGGTGCGTGAGGTGCGTGGCCGAGTGGGCGCGGGCGATGGCCGTGCGGCGACGGGAGTCGATCGAGGCTTGGGCCGTGGCACCGACGGTGACCTCGCCGACCTGGACGACGCCCTTGTGGACGTACACCCCGGGGACCGGCTTCTGGCAGTCGCGGATCTCGATGACGGCACCCGTGTCGACCTTGATACGGCCGGTGTCGCCGATCTGGCCGCCGCCCTCGGCGTAGAACGGGGTGCGGTCGAGGACGATCTCGACCTCGTCGCCCTCGGTGGCGGCCGGGGAGGAGACGCCGTCGACGAGGATGCCGACGATCGTGGTCTCGCCCTCGGTGTTCGAGTAGCCGATGAAGTCGGTGGCACCGGCCTTGTCGGCGATCTCGCGGTAGGCACCGGCACCGGCGTGGCCGGTCTTCTTGGCCTGGGCGTCGGCCTTGGCGCGTTCCCGCTGCTCCTTCATCAGGCGGCGGAAGCCCTCCTCGTCCACGGACAGCCCCTGCTCGGCGGCCATCTCGAGGGTGAGGTCGATCGGGAAGCCCCAGGTGTCGTGGAGCAGGAAGGCCTTCTCGCCGGCGAGGACCGTGCCGCCGGACTGCTTGGTGTCGGTGACGGCGGTGTCGAGGATGTTGGTGCCGGCCTTCAGCGTCTTGAGGAAGGCGTTCTCCTCGGCGAGGGCGACCTTCTCGATGCGCTCGCGGTCGGTGACCAGCTCCGGGTACTGCTGCCCCATCATCCCGATGACGGTGTCGATGAGGTCCTTGACGACCGGGCCGGTGGCGCCGAGCAGACGCATGTTGCGGATGGCGCGGCGCATGATGCGGCGCAGCACGTAGCCGCGGCCCTCGTTGCCCGGGGTGACGCCGTCACCGATGAGCATCACGGAGGTGCGCATGTGGTCGGTGACCACCCGCAGGGAGACGTCCGAGTCGTGGGCTTCGCCGTAGGCCACGCCGGTCAGCTCGGTGGCCTTCTTGATGACGGCCATGGAGGTGTCGATCTCGTACATGTTCTGCACGCCCTGCAGAATCATGGCGAGGCGCTCCATGCCGAGGCCCGTGTCGATGTTCTTGCTCGGGAGCTCGCCGAGGATCTCGAAGTTGTCCTTGCCGATGCCCTCACCCCGCTCGTACTGCATGAAGACGAGGTTCCAGATCTCCACGTACCGCTCGTCGTTGACGGCGGGGCCGCCCTCGACGCCGAACTCGGGGCCGCGGTCGTAGTTGATCTCGGAGCAGGGGCCGCAGGGGCCGGGGACGCCCATGGACCAGTAGTTGTCCTTCATGCCGAGGCGCTGGATGCGCTCCTGCGGCACACCGACCACCTCGTGCCAGATGCGCTCGGCCTCGTCGTCGTCCTTGTAGACGGTGATCCAGAGCTTCTCCGGCTCCAGGCCGTAACCACCCTTGTCCTGGGGCGTGGTGAGCAGCTCCCAGGCGTGCTTGATGGCGCCTTCCTTGAAGTAGTCGCCGAAGGAGAAGTTGCCGCACATCTGGAAGAACGTGCCGTGGCGGGTGGTCTTGCCGACCTCTTCGATGTCGGGCGTGCGCACGCACTTCTGCACGCTGGTGGCGCGCGCGAAGGGCGGCTTGACCTCGCCCAGGAAGTAGGGCTTGAAGGGCACCATGCCGGCCGGGACGAGGAGCAGAGTCGGGTCGTCCGCGATGAGCGACGCCGAAGGGACGACGGTGTGCCCGCGCTCCTCGAAGAAGCTCAGCCAGCGGCGGCGGATCTCAGCCGACTCCATCAGTGGTCCTCATTCCGGTTGTACGAGTACGTCGTGTCGTCGATGTACTTCGGGTCGTTGCGGTTCTCGATGGCGGCGTACCGCCGCGGCGCCGGGAGTTCGGGGTCGTTGGTGATCCCGAGCGCGTCCCCCAGCTCGGCCTCCCGCTGGGCCATGTTGTCGCGGACGTCGAGCGCGAAGCCCACCGCGCGGTCCTTGAGCCGGTGACCCGTCTCGAGCGCCTTGTTGGCCGCCGTCGCGGCGAGACTCTCGGGGGTCAGCTGCCTCAGCTTGCGGTTGACCTTGGTGGTGGCCCACACACCGGCGGCGACGCCCGTGGTGAACCAGAACGTACGGCGGAACATCGGTTCGCTCAGTCCTTCTTCCGCTTGCCCCACCGCGAGGCCGTGACCGTGCGGCCCACGATCACGGTGCTGCGGGGCGCCTTGGCGGGCACGTCGTCCTTGCGGCCGCCGAGGGCCCGGCGCACGCCGTAGCCGAAGGCGGCGACCTTGACCAGGGGGCCGCCGAAGGTGGAGGCGACGGTCGTCGACAGCGCGGACGCGTTCGACGTGACCTCCTGGACGTCCGACGCGATCGCGTCGACCCGGTCGATCTGGGTCTGCGCGGAGCGCACCGCCGCGGAGGCGTCGGCCAGCAGCGGGACGGCCTGGTCGGTCACGTCCGCCACGAGCTTGGTGGTCGCCCTGAGCGTCTGGGCCAGCCTCGCGAGGGCCACCGCGAGGAAGGAGACCAGGATCGCCCAGAAGACGGCCACCAGGATCCCGGCCACCTCTCCACCGGACACTGCGCACCCGCTCCCTGAAACGTGCCTCTACATCGGTCTACTTCGAGAAAGTCGTGCACCGAGCCTATCGCGCCGGGGGTGCGGCTCCGTACCGGATTAGGCGCCCGCGCGGCGGGTACGCACAAGCCCGCCGCCTCGCCCGCCCGGGAAGGGCGGGGAGACGGCGGGCCGAGGTGGTGCGTGGTGCTACGTCCGGCTGGTGATCAGCGGGCGTAGTACTCGACGACGAGCTGCTCGTCGCAGATCACCGGGATCTCCTTGCGGTTCGGCTCACGGTCCAGGCGGAAGGCCAGGGCGCGGAGGTTCACCTGGAGGTAGCGCGGGGTCTCGCCGTCGGGGGCGAAGCCACCCTCACGGGAGATGGAGAAGAGGGTCTTCTCGCGGCTGCGCTCGCGGACCATCACGACGTCGTCGGGCTTGACGCGGAAGGACGGCTTGTCGACCTTCTGGCCGTTGACCTCGATGTGGCCGTGGACGACCATCTGACGGGCCTGGTAGATGGTGCGGGCGATGCCCGAACGCAGGACCAGCGCGTCGAGACGGCGCTCGAGCTCGATGATCAGGGCCTCACCGGTCTTGCCCTGGACCTTGGAGGCACGCTCGTAGGCGCGGACGAGCTGACGCTCGGACACGTCGTACTGCGCGCGCAGACGCTGCTTCTCAAGCAGACGGACCTTGTAGTCCGAGTTCTGCTTGCGGCCGCGGCCGTGCTCACCCGGCGGGTAGGGGCGGGCCTCGAAGTACTTGACGGCCTTCGGGGTCAGCGCGATGCCGAGGGCACGCGACTTCTTGACCTTGGGGCGGGACTGGTTCGCCACTGTCCTGTCTCATTTCCTTGTTACGGCTTGTCAGGGTTGAGGGAGGTCGCATCCGCAGCCGGGGAATTCCCGCCGGGTCCGCATGGGACCTGTCGGGCAGCCGCTCCCCTGGTCTGGGCACATACGTGCAGCACGCGAGTGGCCCACCGACCGCTCCCGGAACCTCGGGTGGTGGTGGGCTGCCCGCGACACCGTTCGACGGTGCGCGACGCTCCTGGAGCCGATCCGAGGACCGGAGCTCCGGCTGTCTGTCCCGTTCTGACTGCACAGGACTCAGCACTTCGGGTGAGTCTACAGGGTGCTCAGGACCGCCTGCGACCGAGGTGCTTCCTGGTCCACTCCACGGCGTCCGCGTACCGCGCCTCGGCGCCGTGCCGGGTCGGGGCGTAGTACTCGCGCTCCTTGATGGCGTCCGGCGCGTACTGCTGGGAGGCGATCCCCTCGGGCAGGTCGTGCGGATACACGTACCCCTGCGCGTGCCCCAGCTTGGCGGCGCCCTGGTAGTGCCCGTCGCGCAGGTGTGCCGGAACGGGTCCGGCCAGTCCCTTGCGTACGTCGTCCATGGCGGCGCCGATCGCCGTGGTCGCGGAGTTGGACTTGGGCGCCAGGGCGAGGGCGATGGTGGCGTGGCTGAGGGTCAACGCGGCCTCGGGGAAGCCGATCATGGCGACGGCCTGGGCGGCGGCGACCGCGATGGGCAGCGCGTTCGGGTCGGCGAGGCCGATGTCCTCGCTGGCGGAGATCATCAGGCGGCGGGCGATGAAGCGGGGGTCCTCGCCGGCTTCGATCATCCGGGCCAGGTAGTGCAGGGCGGCGTCCACGTCGGAGCCGCGGATGGACTTGATCAGGGCGCTGGCCACGTCGTAGTGCTGGTCGCCGTCGCGGTCGTACTTCACGGCGGCCCGGTCGACGGTCTCCTCCAGCGTCGTCAGGCCGATCTCGGTCTCGCCCTTGTCGAGCGCGGCCCCGGCGGCGGCCTCCAGCGCGGTCAGGGCGCGGCGGGCGTCGCCGCCGGCGATGCGCAGCAGGTGGTGCTCGGTGTCCTCGGGGAGGGTGACGGCGCCGGCGAGTCCGCGTTCGTCGGCCAGGGCCCGGTGCAGCAGGCCGCGCAGGTCGTCGTCGGTGAGGAGTTCGAGGGTGAGGAGGAGGGAGCGGGAGAGCAGGGGCGAGATGACGGAGAAGTACGGGTTCTCCGTGGTCGCCGCGATCAGCGTCACCCAGCGGTTCTCGACGGCCGGGAGGAGGGAGTCCTGCTGGGCCTTGCTGAAGCGGTGGATCTCGTCCAGGAAGAGGACCGTCTCCTTGCCGTAGCCACCGGTGGCGCGGCGGGCGCCTTCGATGACCGCGCGGACCTCCTTGACGCCGGCGGTGATCGCGGAGAGTTCGACGAAGCGCTTGTTGGTGGCCTTGGAGACGACGTACGCCAGGGTCGTCTTGCCGGTGCCGGGCGGGCCCCAGAGGATCACCGAGGAGGGACCCGCGGGACCCTTGGCGCCCTCGCCGACCAGACGGCGCAGGGGTGAGCCCGGCTTCAGCAGGTGCTGCTGGCCCACCACCTCGTCGAGGGTGCGCGGGCGCATCCGGACCGCCAGGGGGCTGCCGGTCGGGTCCTTCTCCTGGCGTTCTTCTGCTGCGGCGGTGAACAGGTCGGGCTCCACGCTGAAACCCTAAAACACCGCACTGACAATCCGGTCCGGGCCGGATGGTCGGTGCGTACGGCCGAATCCGGGCGTCAGCTGGTCCAGAAGTCCCACCAGCGGGTGAGGATCAGCATGCCGATGATGCCGATGTGCAGCACCGGCATGACCCAGGTGAACTCGCCGAAGAAGCTCTTCAGCCAGCGCGGCGCGGGGAGGAAGCCGTTGCGGACGTTGAACGACGTCACGTACCAGAACATGATGATCGTCGCGACCCACGCCAGGGAGCACCACAGGCACAGGGCGTTGATCCGGTACAGGGACTGGAACATCAGCCAGGCGCAGAAGCTCACGCCGAAGAGCGTGCCGGCGTTGAAGGTGAGCCAGTACCAGCGCGGGAAGCGGGCGCGGGCGAGCAGGCTCATGCCGACGCAGATGACGATGCCGTAGCAGACCAGGCCGAGCATCGGGTTCGGGAAGCCGAAGGCGGCGGCCTGCTTGCTCTCCATCACGCTGCCGCAGGAGACCACGGGGTTCAGGCTGCAGCCCGGAATGAAGCTCTTGCCCTCGACCTTGGCCTCGAGCAGCTTGAACTTGTCGATCGTGATGACCCACGCGGCGAGCAGGCCGGCCGCGCCGGTGATCACCAGCATCAGCGCGAAGGCACGGCTGCCGCCCACCGTCCGCGGCGCCGCGGGCGCACGTTCCGGCTCCGGCTCGGTGGAGACGTCTTTGACTGTCGTCTTGCTCATCACGCCGATTCCGTCGCTTGCGAGTGGACCTTCTCCGGACAGGGCCATTGTGCCGCACGCGCGCGTGCGCTCACCGTTCGCTCGGCATAAATACCGGGCCGGAGAACGCCGAAGGCGCCGGGTACCAGCAAGGCACCCGGCGCCCTGTCACCCGGAGGAGCGACTAGCCCAGACGGGATTCCAGTTCCGCCACGATCTCGTTGACGCCGACCGCCGTCTGCTCGCCGGACTCCATGTCCTTGAGCTGGACGACGCCCTCGGCGAGGTCGCGCTCGCCGGCGACGATCGTGAAGCGGGCCCCGCTGCGGTTGGCGTTCTTCATGGCGCCCTTGAGGCCCTTGGCGCCGTAGGAGAAGTCCGCCGCGATACCGAGCTTGCGCAGCTCGGTGACCTTGGCGAACAGGATGCGGCGGGCTTCCTCGCCCAGCGGGACGGCGAACACCGTGGTGGACGCGGGGAGTTCGAGCTCGACGCCCTCCGCCTCCAGGGCCAGGACCGTGCGGTCGACGCCCAGCGCCCAGCCCACCGACGGCAGTGCCGGGCCGCCGAGCATCTCCGACAGGCCGTCGTAGCGGCCGCCGCCGCCCACCGCGGACTGGGAGCCCAGGCCGTCGTGGACGAACTCGAAGGTGGTGCGGGTGTAGTAGTCCAGGCCGCGGACCAGCTTCGGGTCGTTCTCGAAGGCGACGCCCGCCGCGGTGATCAGCTCGCGGACCTCCTCGTGGTACGTCTTGCAGGCGTCGCAGAGGTAGTCGCGCAGCAGCGGGGCGTCCCCGAGCTGCTTCTGGACCGACTCGCGCTTGTCGTCCAGGACCCGCAGAGGGTTGATCTCCGCCCGGCGCAGCGTGTCCTCGTCGAGGTCCAGGCCGCGCAGGAAGTCCTGGAGAGCGGCCCGGTAGACCGGACGGCACTCCTTGTCGCCCAGGCTGTTCAGCAGGATCCGGAAGTTGCGCAGGCCCAGCGAGCGGTACGCCTGGTCGGCCAGGATGATCAACTCGGCGTCCAGGGCCGGGTCCTCGGCACCGATGGCCTCGGCACCGACCTGGGAGAAGTGGCGGTAGCGGCCCTTCTGCGGGCGCTCATAGCGGTAGTACGAGCCGGAGTACCAGAGCTTGACCGGCAGGTTGCCCGCCTTGTGCAGGTTGGCCTCCAGAGCCGCGCGCAGCACGGAGGCCGTGCCCTCGGGACGCAGGGCCAGCTTGTCGCCGCCCTTGGTCTCGAAGGCGTACATCTCCTTGGTCACGATGTCGGTCGACTCGCCGACACCGCGCGCGAACAACTCGACGCTCTCGAAGCCGGGCGTCTCGACGTAGCCGTAACCGGAGTTGCGCAGCGGCGAGGCGATCGCCTCGCGGACGGCGAGGAACTTGGCGGAATCGGGCGGCAGAAGGTCGTACGTGCCCTTGGGGGCCTTGAAGGTGCTCACGGGAAGTCTCGTCACATTCCTCGTCGGGGAGGGGTGTTCGTACCCGCTCCCTGGCCGGCGGCCACCTGCCGCAGATACGGGTTGGTGGCGCGCTCCTGGCCGATGGTCGTCTGGGGGCCGTGGCCGGACAGCACCACGGTCGAGTCGTCGAGCGGCAGGCACACGCGGGCCAGCGAGTCGAGCATCTCGGCCATGTCACCGCCGGGCAGGTCGGTGCGTCCGATGGAGCCGGCGAAGAGCAGATCGCCCGAGAAGAAGACCGACGGGATCTCCGCCGTCTCGGGCATCCGGAACGTCACCGACCCCTTGGTATGGCCGGGCGAGTGCGCGACGGACAGTTCCAGACCGGCCAGTTCCAGCCGCGCGCCGTCGGTCAGCTCCTTGACGTCGTCCGGCTCCCCCACGGTGAGTTCACCCATCAGCGGCATCCCGATGGACCGGCCGAGCGCCTTCTCGGGGTCGCTCATCATGTAGCGGTCCTCGGGGTGGATCCAGGCCGGTACGTCGTGCGCGCCGCACACCGGGACGACCGAGGCCACGTGGTCGATGTGGCCGTGGCTGAGGACGACGGCGACGGGCTTGAGCCGATGCTTCCTGATCGCTTCCTCGACTCCGGGGGCCGCCTGGTGGCCCGGGTCGATGATCACGCACTCCTCACCGGCGGCGGGGGCGACGAGATAACAGTTCGTCCCCCAGGCCCCGGCGGGGAACCCGGCAATGAGCACGATCGTCCTTCGTTGTGTCGATACGGGAGGGCTTGTCGATGCCCTCGCAGGGGCTCCGACGGGCTTCGCCTGTGGTCAGAGACTACCGGCGCTGCCGATTCCTCAGCGAACCCATATACGGTACGGGGCACACGTAGGCGGTCGGCTCACAAGACGCGCGCGTCCCAGTCGACGTACGAGACGCATGAGGAGAGAACCCGGTGGTCACCCAGGAACAGCGGAAGCGTCAGCTCGCGCGGGAGAAGTTCTTGCGGCAGCAGCAGCGGCGCACTTCCGCGCGGCGCAAGGCGCGCGTGCGCAACTCGGTGATCGCGTCGGTGCTCGGCGTGATCCTGATCGGAAGCCTGGCGCTGTACACGACCGGGGTCCTCAAGGACGACGGCGACGACAAGGCCAACGCGAGCGCCAGCGCCAGTCCGAGCGCGGAGCCCTCCCCCAGCGCCGCGAAGGACCCGTGCGAGAAGCCCGCCGCCGGCAAGGTCAAGACGCAGAGCTGGAAGAAGGAGCCGGCGCTCACCATCGACAAGTCGGCGAAGTACACGATGAAGCTGGCCACGACGTGCGGTGACATAGACATCGCGCTGAAGACGTCGGCGGCCCCGCACACGGTGAACTCGTTCGACTTCCTGGCGAACAAGGGCTACTTCGACCACACGAAGTGCCACCGGCTCACCACGAACAACATTTATGTGCTGCAGTGCGGCGACCCGACGGGCAGCGGCAGCGGCGGTCCCGGCTACACGCTTCCGGACGAGAACCTGAAGGACAAGAGCCTCAAGGACAACGTCTACCCGGCAGGCACGATCGCGATGGCGAACACCGGGCAGGCGCACACCGGAGGCAGCCAGTTCTTCCTCGTGTTCCAGGACAGTCAGCTTCCGCCCAGCTACACACCGTTCGGTACCGTTTCCGAATCGGGTATGACCGTCCTGAAGAAGATCGCCGCCGCGGGCGAGAGCACCGGCGCCGGTGACGGGGCCCCGAACGCGACGGTCGTGATCAACAAGGCGACGGTCAAGAAGTCCTGACGCCCAGGACGGCCGACCGCGCAATTTCGGTCGCGCTGGATGCGGACAGGCAACCCGCTGGTCGCCTATGTTGGCCGTGACGAAACTGTGGACGATGCCGGGGGCGCCGAAGCCCCTTCGCAGGCATCATGTGGAGGAGGCGCTGTGAGCAGCGACCCGTGGGGCCGCGTCGACGAGACGGGGACCGTGTACGTGCGTACGGCCGACGGCGAGCAGGTCGTCGGCTCCTGGCAGGCAGGCTCCCCCGAGGAAGCGCTGGCCTACTTCGAGCGCAAGTACGAGGGCCTGGTTGTCGAGATCGGCCTCCTCGAGAAGCGAGTGCAGACCACCGACCTGTCGGCGAAGGACGCCCAGGCCGCCATCGACCATATTCGCGAGCAGGTGGACGCCCACCACGTGGTCGGTGACCTGGACGCGCTGCGCAAGCGGCTGGACAAGCTCGTCGAGACGGTCGCATCGCGGCGCGAGGAGCGCAAGGCTCAGCGGGCGAAGCAGTCCGACGAGGCGCGGCAGGCCAAGGAGGACCTCGTCACCGAGGCGGAGCAGCTGGCCCAGTCCGACCAGTGGCGGGCGGCCGGCGAGCGGCTGCGTGCCCTGGTGGACACCTGGAAGGGGCTGCCGCGGCTCGACCGCAAGTCGGACGACGATCTGTGGCACCGCTTCTCGCACGCGCGGTCGGCGTTCTCCAAGCGCCGCAAGGCGCACTTCGCGCAGCTGGACGCGCAGCGCGAGGAGGCCCGCAAGACGAAGGAGCGGCTGGTCGCCGAGGCCGAGTCGCTGTCGAACTCGACGGACTGGGGCCCGACGGCCGCCCGCTACCGCGAGCTGATGGCGGAGTGGAAGGCGGCGGGCCGCGCCCAGCGCGAGCACGAGGACGACCTGTGGAACCGCTTTCGCGGCGCCCAGGACGTCTTCTTCGCCGCCCGCAGCTCGGTCTTCGCCGAGCGGGACGCCGAGCAGGCCGAGAACCTGAAGCTGAAGGAGGAGCTGGCCGAGGAGGCCGAGAAGATCCTCCCGGTCACGGACCTCAAGGCCGCCCGTGCCGCCTTCCGCTCGGTCAACGAGCGCTGGGAGGCCATCGGTCATGTCCCGAGGGACGCCCGGCCGAAGGTCGAGGGCCGGATGCACTCCGTCGAGCGGGCCATCCAGGAGGCCGAGGAGGGCGAGTGGCGCCGGACGAACCCGGAGGCACGCGCGCGTGCCGCGGGGCTGACCGGCCAGCTCCAGGCCGCCGTGGACAAGCTGCGGGGCCAGATCGAGACCGCGCGGGCGCAGGGCAACACCGCGCGGGCCGAGAAGCTGGAGCGTGAGCTCGAGGGCCGTCAGGCGCTTCTCGACCAGGCGCTGAAGGGCCTGCACGAGTTCGGCGGCTGACACCTGCCCCAGCCGTCGAGGCCGACGAAGAGGCCCCCGTACCTCGTGTACGGGGGCCTCTCGCGTGTGTGGGGCCCGCTACGACGGCCTGCGCGCCGATGTCACGCGGTACACGTCGTAGACGCCCTCCACGCCCCGCACGGCCTTCAGCACATGGCCGAGGTGCTTCGGGTCGCCCATCTCGAAGGTGAAGCGGGAGGTGGCGACGCGGTCGCGGGAGGTCTGGACGGCCGCGGAGAGGATGTTGACGTGCTGGTCGGACAGGACGCGGGTGACGTCCGAGAGGAGCCGGGAGCGGTCCAGGGCCTCGACCTGGATGGCGACCAGGAAGACCGAGGACTGGGTGGGCGCCCATTCGACGTCGAGGATGCGCTCGGGTTCGCGGGACAGTGACTCCACGTTGACGCAGTCGCTGCGGTGAACCGATACTCCGCTACCGCGCGTGACGAATCCGATGATCGGGTCGCCGGGGACGGGCGTACAACAGCGGGCCAGTTTGACCCACACGTCGTCGACGCCCTTGACCACGACGCCGGGGTCCTGGTTGCTGCGCCGCTTGCGGCCGCGGGTGCGGGACGGCGGGACCGCCTCGTCCATCTCCTCGGTGGCCGCCTCCTCGCCGCCGAGAGCCTGCACCAGCTTCTGCACGACGTTCTGCGCGGCCACATGGCCCTCGCCGATCGCCGCGTACAGGGAGGAGATGTCCGGGTAGCGCATCTCGTGCGCGAGCGTGACCAGCGAGTCACCGGTGAGGATGCGCTGGATCGGCAGGTTCTGCTTGCGCATCGCCCGGGCGATCGCGTCCTTGCCCTGCTCGATCGCCTCGTCGCGGCGCTCCTTGGAGAACCAGGCACGGATCTTGTTGCGGGCGCGCGGTGACTTGACGAAGCCCAGCCAGTCGCGGGACGGGCCCGCGCCGGCCGCCTTGGAGGTGAAGACCTCCACCAGGTCTCCGTTGTCCAGGGTGGACTCGAGCGGGACGAGCCTGCCGTTGACCCGCGCTCCTATGGTCCGGTGGCCGACCTCCGTGTGAACCGCGTAGGCGAAGTCCACCGGCGTGGCCCCGGCCGGCAGGGCTATGACGTCGCCCTTCGGCGTGAAGACGAAGACCTCGTTGCGGGACAGGTCGAAGCGCAGGGACTCCAGGAACTCGCCCGGGTCCTCGGTCTCCTTCTGCCAGTCGAGCAACTGGCGCAGCCACGCCATGTCGTTGAGGTGGTCGTCCTTGCCCTTGCCGGACGTCTTCGGCGCGTCGGTACGGATCTTGGAGGCGCCGGCGACGGCCTCCTGCTTGTACTTCCAGTGCGCGGCGATGCCGTACTCGGCGCGGCGGTGCATGTCGAACGTGCGGATCTGGAGTTCGACGGGCTTGCCGTTGGGGCCGATGACCGTCGTGTGCAGCGACTGGTACATGTTGAACTTGGGCATCGCGATGTAGTCCTTGAACCGGCCGGGGACCGGGTTCCATCGCGCGTGCACCGTGCCGAGGGCCGCGTAGCAGTCGCGGACGGTGTCGACGAGGACGCGGATGCCCACCAGGTCGTAGATCTCCGCGAAGTCACGGCCGCGGACGATCATCTTCTGGTAGACGCTGTAGTAGTGCTTGGGCCGGCCGGTGACGGTCGCCTTGATGCGGGCGGCGCGCAGGTCGGCCTGGACCTCGTCGGTCACTACGGCCAGGTACTCGTCACGCTTCGGTGCCCTTTCGGCCACCAGCCGGACGATCTCGTCGTACATCTTGGGGTAGAGGATCGCGAAGGCGAGGTCCTCCAGTTCCCACTTGATGGTGTTCATGCCCAGTCGGTGGGCGAGCGGCGCGTAGATCTCGAGGGTCTCGCGCGCCTTCTTCTCCTGCTTCTCGCGCTTGAGGTAGCGCATGGTGCGCATGTTGTGCAGGCGGTCGGCGAGCTTGATGACCAGGACACGCGGGTCCTTGGCCATGGCCACGACCATCTTGCGGACGGTCTCGGCCTGGGCGGCCTCGCCGAACTTGACCTTGTCCAGCTTGGTGACACCGTCGACGAGCAGGGCGACCTGGTCGCCGAAGTCGCGACGCAGGTCCTCCAGGCCGTACTCGGTGTCCTCGACGGTGTCGTGGAGCAGGCCCGCCATGAGGGTGGCCGGATCCATGCCCAGTTCGGCGAGGATCGTGGTCACCGCGAGGGGGTGCGTGATGTACGGGTCGCCGCTCTTGCGCTTCTGACCGCGATGCCAGCGCTCGGCGACCTGGTAGGCGCGCTCGATCTGGCGCAGCGTCGCCGTCTCGATCTTGGGGTCGTTGCTGCGCACTATCCGCAGCAGCGGTTCCAGCACCGGGTTGTAGGGGTTGGTGCGCTGGACGCCGAGCCGTGCCAGACGGGCGCGTACGCGGTTGGAGGAGCCGGAGCGGGCGGGCTGGCCGGTGTTCGGACGCGCGGCGGGCGGCGCGGGCGTGGAGCGCTCGGGCGGGGCCGGCTTGGGACGCGTCTGCTCGGCCGGCTTGTCGACGGGCGCGGACTGGGCATGCTCGACCGGCCCGCGGCTGTCGTTCTTCGCGTGCGGCGCGTTCGGCGCGGGCTTGGCCGCGGGTCCCGGGGCGGGCTCGGGCTTGGCGGCGGTCAGGTGCTGGGCCTCGTCTGGCAAGAGGACTCCTCGTGCGCGATCCGGGTCCCCCGGTCAGGCTCCGGAGACCCCATCGTAGCGATCCTGGGCTCAAGGATCGCCTTCAGGCCGATGTGAGGGCTGTCTACCCGAGAAACACAAGAGGCGGACGCCGGATTCCTCCGGGTCCGCCTCCGTGGCGCAGGGCGCCTGGTCAGACCGTGAGCAGCGACTCCAGCGGCGCCCCGTCGAGGGCCGCCTCCAGCCGGGCCCGCCCGTCGAGGAAGCTGAGCTCCATCAGGACGGCTACGCCCGCGACCTGCGCGCCCGCACGGTGGATGAGCTGGATCGAGGCCTCCGCGGTGCCACCGGTGGCGAGGACATCGTCGACCACCAACACGCGGTCGTCCCCCGAGAGGTCCTCCGCGTGTACCTCGATCTCGGCCGAGCCGTACTCCAGGTCGTACGCCTGACCGAGGGTGGCTCCGGGGAGCTTGCCCGCCTTGCGTACGGGGATGAAGCCGAGGCCCGCGCGGACGGCGACCGGGGCGCCGAGGATGAAGCCGCGGGCCTCCAGGCCGACGACCTTGGTGGCGCCGGTGCGCTCGGCGATCTCCGCGAACGCGTCGGTGAGAGCGGTGAACGCTCCCGGGTCCGCCAGGAGCGGGGTGATGTCCTTGAACATCACGCCCGGCTCCGGGTAGTCCGCGACGTCACGGATGCGGCTGAGCAGCAGTTCCTTGATGTCGGTCATCGGCGCTTCCCCGAGGGTCGGCCGCGGCCGCGGTTGCGGGCGGCGGGCTGGTTGCGGGGCCCGACGACCGCGGGAGTGGTGTCCTCGGGCTCCTCGCCGTAGGACCGGGACTCCGCGACCTCCTCGTCGACCGCGGCCTGGGCACGCTTGGCCAGGACACGCTTCTTGAGGGCCTTCATCTGCGGCTCGCGCTCCTTGAGGTCGGCGACGAGCGGCGTGGCGATGAAGATCGAGGAGTAGGCACCGGCCGCGAGACCGACGAACAGCGACAGGGAGATGTCGTTGAGCGTGCCCGCTCCGAGGACGCCGCCACCGATGAACAGCAGGCCCGCCACCGGCAGCAGCGCGACCACCGTGGTGTTGATGGAGCGGACCAGGGTGCCGTTGATCGAGCGGTTGGCGACGTCGCTGTAGGTGAAGCGGGTCTGCTTGGTGAGGTCCTTCGTCTGCTCCTTGAGGCTGTCGAAGACGACCACCGTGTCGTAGAGCGAGTAACCGAGGATCGTCAGCAGACCGATCACCGTGCCGGGCGTGACCTCGAAACCGACGAGGGCGTAGATGCCGACGGTGATGGTGATGTCGTGGATCAGGGCGACGAGCGCGGCGATGGCCATGCGCCACTCGAACGCGATCGCCAGATAGATCACGACCAGGACCATGAAGATCGCCAGGCCCTGCCACGCCTTGTTGGCGATCTGGTCGCCCCAGCTGGGACCGACGAGGTCGGCGGCGATCTTCTCGGAATCGACCTTGAAGTCCTCGGCGAGCTTGTTCTTGATCTCGTCGGACTGCTGGGTGTCCATGCCGGCGATCTGGATGCGCAGCGTGTCGTTGCCGAGCTTCTGCACGACGGCCTCATGGCCGGAGGCTTCCCGCGCGTAGTCCTCCGCCTGGGCGACGGAGACGCTGGTCTTCGGGGTGGTGAAGACGGCGCCGCCCTGGAAGTCGATGCCCATGTTCAGGCCGCGCACCGTCAGGCCGAGGATGGCCGTGATGGTGATCAGGATCGAGATGCCGTACCAGAGCTTGCGGTGGCCGATGAAGTCGTAGCTGACCTCGCCACGGTGCAGTCGGGCGCCGAGGTTGCCGAGTTTCGACACGCTCACGCCTCCTTCGTCTCGACGGGGCCGGCGGCAGGACCGGCTGGACGGCGGGTGCGGCGCAGCGGCGGCTTGGCACCCAGGCTCTTCGGGTCGAGGCCGGACCACTTGTGGCCGTCCGCGAAGAACTTGCGGCGGGCGAGGAGCGTCATCAGCGGCTTGGTGAAGAAGAAGACCACGACGACGTCGAGGACGGTGGTCAGACCCAGCGTGAACGCGAAGCCCTGGACCTTGCCGACGGTGACGATGAACAGCACCGCGGCGGCGAGGAACGACACGAAGTCGGAGACCAGGATGGTGCGCCGGGCGCGCGGCCAGGCCCGCTCGACGGCGGGACGCAGGGTGCGGCCCTCACGGATCTCGTCGCGGATGCGTTCGAAGTACACGATGAACGAGTCCGCGGTGATACCGATGGCAACGATCGCACCACACACCGCGGGCAGGTTCAGCGCGAAGTTGATGGCGGGGCCGAGCAGCGACATGATCACGTAGGTGAGGGCCGCGGAGACCAGCAGCGAGGCGATCGCGATGAGCGACAGGCCGCGGTAGTAGGCCACCAGGTAGATGACGACCAGGGCGAGACCGATCGCGCCGGCGAGGAGACCGGCGTGCAGCTGCTCACCGCCGAGGGCGGCGGTCACGGTGGTCACGCTCTGCTCCTGGAAGGAGAGCGGGAGCGCGCCGTACGACAGCATGTTGGCGAGGTTCTGGGCCTCCTCCTGCGTGAAGCTGCCGGAGATCTGGGCCTCGCCGCCGGTGATGGCCGTCTTGACGTACGGGCTGGAGACGACCTCGCCGTCGAGGACGATGCCGAACTCGTTCTGCGGCTCCTGGTTCTTCGCGAGCTCGCCGGTGATGTCGCCGAACTTCTTCGCACCCTTGTTGGTGAAGGTCATGTTGACCTGCCAGCCGGCGGCGGTCTGGGTGTCGTAGACCGCCTGGGCCTTCTTCACCTCGGTGCCGTCGACGGCGGCCGGGCCGAGCACGAACTTGTACCAGACCTTGTTGATCTCGCCGCAGGCCACGGTCGGGTCGGCCGACTTGGCCTTCTTGCCGGCGGTGGCGCGGACCGACTCCTTGGAGCAGTCCAGGGCGGCGTACTGGGCCTGGAGCTTGGCGGCCTCGTCGGTGGCGGCGCCGCCGCTCGCCGAGGCGGAGGGGCTCGCGGAGGCCTTGTCACTGGCGGACGCGGACGCCGACGGAGTGGAGTCGGCCTTCAGCGCGTCGGTGACGGAGCGGCCCTGCGAGGTGGCGGAGGCCGACGGGGAGGCGGACTCGGACGCCTTCTCCTTCGACGAGGAGCTGGCGGAGGGGCTCGGGGACCCACTGGACGACCCGCTCGCGGAGGGGCTCGGCGAGGCGCCCGCCGCCGGACCGCTCGCCTCGGAGGCGAGGACCGGACGGAAGTACAGCTTCGCGGTGGTGCCGACCTGGTCCCGGGCTTCCCTGGAGTTGGTGCCCTTGGGGATGTTCACGATGATGTTGCGCTCGCCCTGGGTCTGCACCTCCGCCTCGGAGACGCCCAGGCCGTTGACACGGCGGTTCATGATCTCGACCGCGGTGTCCATGTTGGCCTTGTTGATCGCGGACCCCTGGTCGGCCTTCGCCTCCAGCGTGATGCTGGTACCACCGGCGAGGTCGATGCCGAGACGCGGAGTCGTGTGCCCGGCGGCGAACATGCCTCCGGTGAGCGCCGCGATGGCGATCAGGATCAGGACCAGTGAGCGCCCTGGCTTGCTCTGGGCGCTCGCGCTCCGGCCCTTCTTGGGTGCTGCCACCTTCTCGTACTCCCTCTCGGGCCGCCCGGCGCCGGGTCAGCGCGGTGGCGGCCATGACATGGTGTCGGGATCCCCTGCGGGAGGCACGTCATGGGGCGCGCGAGACCGGCCCGCGCGCCCCGGGACATGACTACTTCACGTCGGAGTCGCCGTCGGTCTTCTTCGGCTCTTCGTCGGCCTTGGCCTCGGCGGGCGTCTCCTCGGCCTCGTCCTTCTTGCCGAGGTCGACGGGCTTGTCGTCGGAGGCGGCGGCAGCTTCGTCGGCGGAGCCGTCGGTCTCGGTGAGGGAGGAGGCGTCGTCCGGGACGACGTCGGTGTCGGACTTCAGGTCGTGCTCGATGCCGTGGACGATGCGGTTGTACTCGTCGTCGGACAGGACGGCGCCGATCGCGTTCTTCGCGAAGAGCAGTTCCACACCCGGACCGGCGTCGACGAGGACCGTTTCCTCGCTGACCTCCTTGACCGTCGCGTAGATGCCCCCGATGGTGCGGACTCCGCTGCCGGGCTGCATCTGGTTGCGCATGTCGGCGGCCTGCTGCTGCTTCTTCTTCGCCGACCGGGTCATCAGGAACATGGCCCCGATGAGCACGATGAACGGGAGGAGGGTCACGAGACTCACGGGTCGGTACTTCCTTCGCGTGACCGCGATGGTGAGCGGCCTGATGGTTGGGGGTGTGTGCGCCGCCGACAAAGGCGGCATCGGCGGAGTCTAAGCGAGTCCGCGTGCAAGGAACAACGCTCAGCATGGCACCCGGGTTCCTGACCCGGCCAATGTCCCGCCAATGGGTTGCCCATGTCCCGGCCACTGTACGGCCAAGGCCTCCGTCGGCGGCCGGGCTGCCCAGCGGACCGGCAGCGGACTGTCATGTCCCGAACAGGTCCTGTTGTCCGTTCCCCGCGGCGGCGGAGCCGGGCGGGGTGAGGCCGAGATGCGCCCATGCGGCCGGGGTCGCGACCCGCCCGCGTGGTGTACGGGCGAGCAGGCCCTCCCGGACGAGGAAGGGCTCGGCGACCTCCTCGACCGTCTCGCGCTCCTCCCCCACCGCGACGGCGAGCGTCGACAGGCCGACCGGGCCGCCGCCGAACAGTTTCAGCAGGGCCTGCAGGACGGCGCGGTCCAGGCGGTCGAGACCGCGGGCGTCGACCTCGTAGACGGCGAGGGCGGCCCCGGCGATCTCGCGGGTGATGACGCCGTCGGCCTTGACCTGGGCGTAGTCGCGCACCCGGCGCAACAGGCGGTTGGCGATGCGGGGCGTACCGCGCGAGCGGCCGGCGATCTCGGCGGCGCCGTCGGTGTCGATCTCGACGTCGAGCAGATGGGCCGAACGGTGGATGACGCGCTCCAGCTCGGCGGGCTCGTAGAACTCCATGTGGGCGGTGAAGCCGAAACGGTCGCGCAGCGGGGGCGGCAGCAGGCCCGCGCGCGTGGTGGCGCCGACCAGGGTGAAGGGGGGCAGTTCGAGGGGGATGGCGGTGGCGCCTGGGCCCTTGCCGACGATGACGTCGACGCGGAAGTCCTCCATCGCCATGTAGAGCATCTCCTCGGCGGGCCGCGACATGCGGTGGATCTCGTCGAGGAAGAGCACCTCGCCCTCCTGGAGGGAGGAGAGGATCGCCGCGAGGTCTCCGGCGTGCTGGATGGCGGGGCCGGAGGTGATACGGATGGGGGCGCCCATCTCGGCCGCGATGATCATCGAGAGGGTGGTCTTGCCGAGGCCCGGGGCACCGGAGAGCAGCACGTGGTCGGCGGTGGCGCCCCGCGCGCGTGCGGCCCGCAGGACGAGGTCGAGCTGCTCGCGGACCTTCTCCTGACCGATGAACTCGTCCAGGTCCTTGGGGCGCAGGGCGGCCTCGACGGCCTGGTCCTCACCGTCGGCGACGGAGCCCACCAGCCGCTCGGTGGCGGGGGCGTCGGTCGGGTCGTCCCAGTTCATGTTCTTTGCCTCAACAGTGGTGGGGTCAGCGGGCTCGGTTCAGCGTCTGCAGGGCGGCCTTGAGCAACTGCCCCACCTGCGGGGTGCCTTCGACGGCCTCGGCCTGTGGTGCCACGGCGGCCACGGCCTCGTCGGCCTCGCGGGTGGCGTACCCAAGACCGATCAGGGCGGCGTGCAACTGGTCGCGCCAGCCCTGGGTGATCGGAGCGCCGACCACGGGAGCACCGATCGGCTCGCCCAGGCGGTCCTTCAGCTCCAGCAGCAGCTTCTGGGCGCCCTTCTTGCCGATACCGGGGACGGCGATCAGCGCCTTCTCGTCCCCCGTGGCGACGGCCCGGCGCAGGGCGTCCGGCGTGTGCACGGCCAGCATCGCCTGGGCCAGCCGCGGACCGACCCCGCTCGCGGTCTGCAGCAGCTCGAAGACCTGACGCTCGTCGTCGTCCACGAAGCCGTACAAGGTCAGGGAATCCTCCCGTACGACAAGGGAGGTGGCGAGCTTGGCCGGCTGGCCCAGGCGGAGCGTGGACAGTGTGTTCGGCGTGCACTGCAGGGCCATGCCGACACCGCCGACCTCGACGACGGCTGCGTCGGGGGCGAGTGCGGCGACTGTGCCGCTCACGAAGGCGATCATGCCGTACGGCCTTTCGTTGCGTTGGCTGCGTGCAGGGCGACCGCCTGCTGGAGTCGGTTCTGCGCGGGGGCGCGCCAGATGTGGCAGATGGCGAGCGCGAGGGCGTCGGCGGCGTCGGCCGGCTTCGGGGGCGCGTCGAGCCGGAGCAGGCGGGTGACCATGGCGCCGACCTGGGCCTTGTCGGCGCGGCCGCTGCCGGTGACGGCGGCCTTGACCTCGCTGGGCGTGTGCAGGGCGACGGGGATGCCGCGGCGGGCGGCGCAGAGCATGGCGACGGCGCTGGCCTGGGCGGTGCCCATCACCGTACGCACGTTGTGCTGACTGAACACCCGCTCCACGGCGACGAATTCGGGCCGGTGCTCGTCCAGCCACTGTTCGATGCCCTGCTCGATCGCGACGAGGCGCTGCCCCAACTCGGCGTCCGCGGGCGTGCGTACGACGCCGACGCCGCGCATGGTCAGCGGCCGCCCCGCGACACCCTCGACGACACCGACCCCGCATCGCGTCAGACCGGGGTCCACCCCGAGTACGCGCACGCGCCCCTCCCCATCTTTGCGGCTGAACCGCCGCCGCTCTCGCGGACCTGGCTGAGCACCGTCGGGGTTCCTCAATCGTCGGTCGCGGTCCGTGGACGGTGATCTTTGACTTCCCGCCAGGCTATCCGCTGCCACTGACAACGGCGGCGGGCCGGTGGACGTGTGTCCTACCGGCCCGCTGAAACCAAGACATACGCAGCAGCGCTACGCATCCACCTTCGCCATGACCTCGTCGCTGACGTCGAAGTTGGCGAAGACGTTCTGCACGTCGTCGCTGTCCTCGAGGGCGTCGATCAGCTTGAAGATCTTCTTGGCGCCCTCCTCGTCCAGCTCGATCTGCATGGTCGGGACGAAGTTGGCCTCGGCGGAGTCGTAGTCGACCCCGGCGTCCTGCAGGGCGGTGCGGACCGCGACGAGGTCGGTGGCCTCGCTGAGCACCTCGAAGGACTCACCGAGGTCGTTGACCTCCTCGGCGCCCGCGTCCAGGACGGCGCCCAGGACATCGTCCTCGGTCAGCTCGCCCTTGGGGACGATGACGACGCCCTTGCGGTTGAAGAGGTACGACACCGAACCGGGGTCGGCCATGGAGCCGCCGTTGCGGGTCATCGCGACGCGGACGTCGGAGGCGGCACGGTTGCGGTTGTCGGTGAGGCACTCGATGAGCACCGCGACGCCGTTCGGGCCGTAGCCCTCGTACATGATCGTCTCGTAGTCGGCGCCACCGGCTTCGAGACCGCCGCCGCGCTTGACCGCGGAGTCGATGTTCTTGTTCGGGACCGACTGCTTCTTCGCCTTCTGGATGGCGTCGTACAGGGTCGGGTTGCCCTCGATGTCGACGCCGCCCATCCGGGCCGCGACCTCGATGTTCTTGATCAGCTTCGCGAAGAGCTTGCCGCGTTTGGCATCGATCACGGCCTTCTTGTGCTTCGTCGTAGCCCATTTAGAGTGGCCGGACATCTGCCTGTCTCCTTCGCGTAACCCAACTCCGTACGAACCCCAGAGATCCTACAAGGAGTCCGCTGCACGGTTGGCGCGCACCATGTCGACGAACAGGGAGTGCACGCGGTGGTCACCGGTCAGTTCCGGGTGGAACGACGTGGCCAGCGCGTTGCCCTGGCGGACCGCGACGATGTGGCCGCCGTGCTCGGCGAGCACCTCGGCCCCGGCACCGACGGACTCGACCCAGGGGGCGCGGATGAAGACGCCCTCCACGGGATCGCCGTCGACGCCGCGGACGTCGACCGCCGCCTCGAAGGACTCGTTCTGCCGTCCGAAGGCGTTGCGGCGCACGATCATGTCGATACCGCCGACGGTCTCCTGGCCCGAGCGCGGGTCGAGGATCTTGTCAGCGAGCATGATCATGCCCGCGCAGGTGCCGTAGACCGGCATTCCGGCCCGCACGCGCGCGCGGAGGGGGTCCATCACTCCGAAGAGGACGGCCAGCTTGGAGATCGTGGTGGACTCACCGCCGGGGAGGACGAGTCCGTCGACCTCGGCGAGCTCCTCGGGGCGCCGCACCGGCCTGGCCACGGCATCGGCCGCGGCCAGGGCGACGAGGTGCTCCCGTACGTCGCCCTGGAGGGCCAGGACGCCTATGACAGGGACTTCGGTCATGTTTCTGACGTGCCTTACCAGCCGCGGTTGGCGTAGCGCTCGGTCTCGGGCAGGGTGTCGCAGTTGATGCCGACCATGGCCTCGCCCAGGTTGCGGGAGGCGTCCGCGATGATCTTCGGGTCGTCGTAGAAGGTGGTCGCCTTCACGATGGCGGCGGCGCGCTTGGCCGGGTCGCCGGACTTGAAGATGCCGGAGCCGACGAAGACGCCCTCGGCGCCGAGCTGACGCATCAGGGCGGCGTCGGCCGGGGTGGCCACACCACCGGCGGAGAAGAGCACCACCGGGAGCTTGCCCAGCTCGGCGACCTCCCTGACCAGCTCGTACGGGGCGCGCAGCTCCTTGGCGGCGGCGTACAGCTCGTTGTTGTCGAAGCCGCGCAGCTTGGCGATCTCGTTCTTGATCTGGCGCAGGTGACGCACGGCCTCGACGACGTTGCCGGTGCCGGCCTCGCCCTTGGAGCGGATCATCGCGGCGCCCTCGGCGATGCGGCGCAGGGCCTCGCCCAGGTTGGTGGCACCACAGACGAAGGGGGTGGTGAACGCCCACTTGTCGGAGTGGTTGACCTCGTCGGCCGGAGTGAGGACCTCGGACTCGTCGATGTAGTCGACGCCGAGGGACTGCAGGACCTGGGCCTCGACGATGTGGCCGATGCGGGACTTGGCCATGACCGGGATGGAGACGGCGTCGATGATGCCCTCGATCATGTCCGGGTCGGACATGCGGGCGACGCCGCCGTCCTTGCGGATGTCGGCGGGGACCCGCTCCAGGGCCATGACGGCGACGGCGCCCGCGTCCTCGGCGATCTTGGCCTGCTCCGGCGTGACGACGTCCATGATCACGCCGCCCTTGAGCTGCTCGGCCATGCCGCGCTTCACACGCGCGGTGCCGGTCTCGGGGGTCTGGTTTTCGGAGAGCGTGCTGGACACGGGGTGACCTCACTGAATGGAAGAGGGTTTCTGCAGACACCGAGGAAACGCGAGGGGACCAGGCCACAGCAAGGGCCAATGGTGACCCGGTGGATCGTTTTCCGGCCGAGGGCCGCCCGTACGGCCGCGGCCGTACGGCCACTGCGGCCGCGGCCATCGGCCTAGGCGGCCCGGTCCGCCAGGGCCGTCGGCGGCTCGTCGTCCATCTCGAAGGCCAGCGGGAAGGGGGCGTGTCCGGCCAGCCGGAACCAGCGCACCTTGCGGTGCTCCCGCAGCCTGCGGGCCGCCCCCACCGCGTCGTTGTGGAAGCGCCGGGCCATCGGGACCCGACGTACGGCCTCCGTGAGCTCGCGGGCCGCCGCCTCTCCGCCGGGCGCCTCGCGCACCGCCTCCACCGGCTGGGGATCCGCGAAGACCGCCCGCAGCGCCTGGCTCAGTTCGCTCTCGGCGACCTCCCGTTGCTCCTCCTCGGCCTGCCGGGCGGCGTGCGCGGCCTCGTACAGCACGATCGAGGCGGCCGGGTCGAGCACCCCTGAGGTGGCCAGTTCCTGGATCACGGAGGCCCGGCGCAGCAGTTGTGCGTCCAGGGCGGCACGGGCGGCGTCGATCCGGGCGTGCAGCCGGTCCAGCCGCCCCGCCGTCCAGCTGAGGTACAGGCCGATCGCGACGAGGACGACGAGGATCCAGATGAGGGTTGCGGTCACGGGCGGCAAGGCTACCGGGGCGCTCCGCCGGGGTGGCCGTGGGTTGTGCGGGGCGTTGGTGCCGACCTCGCCGGGGGCTGCCGCCCCCAGACCCCCGCTTCGGCCTGAACGGCCTCGTCCTCAAGCGCCGGACGGGCTGAGTGCACCGGACCTGGGCTGAAAGGGGCCGTCCTCAGTCCCTTGCCAGGCCGAACCGCCCCCGCAGCCCCGGCGGTGTGCGGTCGTCGTCCGCCGCCACCGCGGCCGCTCCGGCCGTCACCGTCTCGTACACCGACAGGATGTCCGCGCCGACCGTCGACCAGTCGAACCGCCGTACGTGCGCGCTCCCCCGTTCCCGCAGCTCGGCCCGTCTCTGGGGGTCCCCCAGCAGCCGTACCGCCGCCGCGGCCAGCGCGTCCGCGTCCTCGTTGGCGAACAGTTCGCCCGCCGCGCCCTGGTCGAGCACCTGGGCGAAGGCGTCGAGGTCGGAGGCGAGTACGGGGGCGCCCGCGGACATGGCCTCGACGAGGATGATCCCGAAGCTCTCGCCGCCGGTGTTGGGCGCCACGTAGAGGTCGACGCTGCGCAGGAAGCGGGCCTTGTCCTCGTCGCTGATCATGCCGAGGAACTCCACGCGGGGGCGCAGTTCGGCGGGGAGGGACTCCACGGCCTCCTCCTCGTCTCCGCGCCCGGCGACGAGGAGCCGGGCCCGGGGGCGCTCGGCGAGGATTTTGGGCAGGGCCCTCATCAGGACGGGCAGGCCCTTGCGGGGCTCATCGATGCGGCCGATGAAGCCGATGGTCTCGCCCTGCCACTCGGACCTGGGCTCGGCCTCGGCGAAGAAGCCGACGTCCACTCCGTTGGGGATGACGACCGCGTCGCCGCCGAGGTGCTCGACCAGGGTGCGGCGGGCGTACTCGCTCACCGCGATCCGCGCGTTGATCTTCTCCAGCGCCGCCTGGAGGATGGCGTACGCGGCGATCATGGCGCGCGAGCGCGGGTTGGAGGTGTGGAACGTGGCCACGATCGGTCCCTGGGCCGCCCAGCAGGTCAGCAGGCCGAGGGACGGCGACGTCGGCTCGTGGATGTGGATCACGTCGAACTTGCCGTCGTGCAGCCAGCGCCGCACCCGCGCGGCACTCAGGAAGCCGAAGTTCAGGCGGGCGACGGAGCCGTTGTACGGCACCGGCACGGCACGGCCCGCGGAGACGACGTACGGCGGGAGCGGGGTGTCGTCGTCGGCGGGCGCGAGGACGGACACCTCGTGGCCGAGGCGGATGAAGTAAGCGGCGAGGTCGCGGATGTGGAACTGGACGCCGCCCGGGACGTCCCAGGAGTACGGGCAGACGATGCCGATTCTCACGCGGGCCCCTTCTCGGGGTCGAGATCAGCGAGCCACAAGCGCTGGAGCATGTGCCAGTCCTCCGGATGGTCGGCGATCCCCGTGGCGAAGGCGTCTGCCAGCGCCTGTGTCATGACAGACGTCTTCTCGGCCCGCGTACCTGCCTCGGGTACCTCGATCGGGGCATGCACGCGACCTCGCATGACGGGCGAGTCGTCGTACCAGAGCGTGACGGGAAGCAGGAGCGCCCCCGTCTGCTGGGCGAGAAGGGCGGGCCCCGCGGGCATCCGGGCCGTCGCGCCGAAGAACTTCACCTCGACGCCCGAGGCGGACAGGTCACGGTCGGCGACCAGACAGACCAGGCCGCCGGCGCGCAGCCGCTGGGCCAGCGTGCCGAAGGCGGTGCCGCCGCTGTGCGGGAGGACCTCCATGCCCAGGCCCTCGCGGTAGGCGACGAAGCGGTCGTACAGGGTCTCCGGCTTCAGCCGCTCGGCGACCGTCGTGAAGGGCGTCTGGAGCTTGGTGGTGACCCAGGCGCCGGCCAGGTCCCAGTTGGCCAGGTGCGGCAGCGCGAGGATCACGCCACGGTCGGAGGCGAGACCGTCCGTCAGGTGGTGCACGTCCTTGACTTCAAAGCCGCCCCTGACCCGCTCGGCGCTCCAGGCCGGGAGCCGGAAGGACTCCATCCAGTAGCGCAGGTAGGAGCGCATGCCCGCGCGGGACAGCTCGGCGAGGCGCTGAGGGGTGGCGCCGGGCACCACGCGCGCGTAGTTGCTCTCCAGCCGTCGTACGCCCTTGCCGCGCCGCTTCCAGACGAGGTCCGCGATGGACTGGCCGAGCCGTGCGGCGAGCGGTTCGGGGAGCTTCTTGACCACGCCCCAGCCGACGCCGTACAGGGCGTCGGTGAGCCGATCCTTCGCACTCACTTCGCTGCCTCACTCCCCTGGGAGGCGTTCTCCTGGGAGCTGTTCTCCTGAGCCTGGGCATTCTCCTGAGCCTGGGCATTCTCCTGGGCGGGGGCGTTCTCCTGGGCCGGCGCGTTCTCCTGGGCGGCCGCCGCGGCCTCCGCCTCCGCCGACTCGCGACGGACCGTGACGACCCGCTGGATCAGCGTGACCAGGCTGCCGACGGCCACGATCCACAGGGCGACCGGCAGCAGGTACTGGATGCCGGGTACCCCGAACTTGTGCAGGCCCGCGAACCCGGCGGCGACCAGCGAGACCACCAGCCGCTCGGCACGCTCGACGAGCCCGTTGACGGCGACCGGCAGTCCGATCGACTCGCCGCGCGCCTTGGTGTACGACACCACCTGACCGCTGGCCAGGCAGAAGATCGAGACGGCGCACAGGATGTTGTCGTTCCCGCCGCCCGCGTACCAGAGGGCGAAGCCGCCGAAGATGGCGCTGTCGGCGACCCGGTCGAGCGTGGAGTCCAGGAACGCGCCCCAGCGGCTGGAGCGGCCGAGCTGGCGGGCCATGTTTCCGTCGACCAGGTCGGAGAACACGAAGAGCGTGATCACGACCGTGCCCCAGAAGAACTCGCCCCTGGGGTAGAAGACCAGTGCCCCCGCGATGACTCCGGCGGTGCCGATGAGCGTGACCGCGTCGGGGCTGACGCCCCGCCGGATGAGAAACGCGGCGAACGGTGTGAGGACACGCGTGAAGAATGCACGCGCGTACTTGTTCAGCATGGCCTTCCCGACGGTCGGTGTCGCCGGTCGGCCCCTGCTGGCCCCCGGCTGGCCCATCGTAGTCACGCGCCCGCCCATGCGACCGTCGGGCACCCGCGCCCCCGGGTCACGGCCTGACGGCATCCGGGTCACGGCGCGATCGCTTCCTTCGTATGGACGCACCGTGACGACAGTGGAAAGCTCGAAGGACCGCGGGCGTCACCGGAGCCGCCAATCGCTGGGGGCACCTCCCAGGCGGAGCCTGGGGGAGGATCCGTATGTCCGCGCCCACAGTGACCTCACCGTGCACGGGAGGCAGGACCATGGGCGACAAGGCGAACGCACATCCCGGAGCCGCCGGCAGGGCTACGGCGGCCGACCATCCCGCGTCCGTACGGAATGTGGTGCTGGTCGGCCACAGCGGATCGGGCAAGACGACTCTGGTGGAGGCTCTCGCGCTCACGGCGGGAGCGGTGAACCGGGCGGGTCGCGTGGAGGACGGCGGCACCGTCTCCGACTACGACGACATCGAGCACCGCCAGCAGCGGTCGGTGCAGCTGTCCCTGGTGCCCGTCGAATGGGACGGCATCAAGATCAATCTGCTCGACACCCCCGGATACGCCGACTTCGTCGGTGAGCTCAGGGCCGGTCTGCGCGCCGCGGACGCGGCCCTTTTCGTCGTCTCGGCGTCGGACGGCGTGGACGGCTCGACCCGCATGGTGTGGGAGGAGTGCGCGGCCGTCGGCATGCCCCGCGCGATCGTCGTCACGCACCTGGAGTCCGCGCGGGCGGACTTCGAGGAGATGACACGGATCTGCGCCGAGGCCTTCGGCGGCGACGACCCCGACGCCGTGCTGCCCCTGTACCTGCCGCTGCGCGCACCGCAGGGGCCCGACGGGCACGCGCCCGTGACCGGCCTGACCGGGCTCCTGTCGCAGAAGCTGTTCGACTACTCGTCCGGCGAGCGCAAGGATTCCGAACCCGGCGAGGACCAGCTGCCGGGCATCGAGGAGGCCCGTAACCGGCTCATCGAGGGGATCATCGCCGAGAGCGAGGACGAGACCCTGATGGACCGCTACCTCGGCGGCGAGCAGATCGACTTCAAGTCGCTCGTGGAGGACCTGGAGCGGGCCGTCGCGCGCGGCACCTTCTTCCCGGTCCTGGCCGCCGCCCCCGCGGTTGACGGCGCCCGCCAGGGCCTCGGCACGGTCGAGGTGCTCGAACTGGTCACCAGGGGCTTCCCGACCCCGCTGGAGCGCGAGGCACCCCAGGTCACCACGGTCGACGGCAGGCCGCGCGAGCTGAAGCTCTGCGACCCGGCGGGGCCGCTCGTCGCGGAGGTCGTGAAGACCTCCTCCGACCCGTACGTCGGCCGCGTCTCCCTCGTCCGCGTCTTCTCCGGCACCCTGCACCCCGACGAGACGGTCCACGTCTCCGGGCACGGTCTCGCCGACCGCGGCCACGAGGACCACGACGTCGACGAACGCATCGGCGCCCTGTCCGCGCCCTTCGGCAAGCAGCAGCGGCCGCTGACGCACTGCATCGCGGGCGACCTGGCGTGCGTGGCGAAACTGGGCCGCGCGGAGACCGGCGACACCCTCTCCGGCAAGGACGACCCGCTCCTCATGGAACCCTGGCAGATGCCCGACCCGCTGCTGCCGCTCGCCATCCAGGCGCACAGCAAGCCGGACGAGGACAAGCTCTCGCAGGGCCTGAGCCGACTGGTCGCCGAGGACCCGACGATGCGGCTCGAACAGAACCAGCACACCCACCAGGTGGTTCTGTGGTGCCTGGGCGAGGCGCATGCGGACGTCGCCCTGGAACGGCTGCGCAGTCGCTACGGCGTCCAGGTCGACGTCGTCCCGCACAAGGTGTCCCTCCGGGAGACGTTCGCGGGCCGGTCCACCGGGCGCGGCCGGCACGTCAAGCAGTCCGGCGGGCACGGCCAGTACGCCATCTGCGAGATCGAGGTGGAGCCACTGCCGGGCGGCTCGGGCATCGAGTTCGTGGACAAGGTCGTCGGCGGCGCGGTGCCCCGGCAGTTCATCCCGTCGGTCGAGAAGGGCGTAAGGACCCAGGCGGCCAGGGGAGTTGCCGCGGGACACCCGCTGGTCGATGTGCGGATCACGCTGCTGGACGGCAAGGCGCACTCCGTGGACTCCTCCGACGCCGCGTTCCAGACGGCCGGCGCGCTGGCCCTGCGGGAGGCCGCGACCGACGCGAGGATCCATCTGCTGGAGCCTGTCGCCGAGGTGAGCGTCCTCGTCGGGGACGACTACGTGGGCGCCGTGATGAGCGACCTGTCCGGGCGGCGCGGCCGGGTGCTCGGCACCGAGCAGACGAGCGGCGGCCGCACCCTCGTCCGCGCCGAGGTGCCCGAGATCGAGATCGGCCGGTACGCCGTCGACCTGCGCTCCCTCTCCCACGGCACCGCCCGCTTCCACCGCGCGTACGCACGGCACGAGCCGATGCCCCCGCAGATCGCCGAGAGGCTCCGCGACGACGCACGCGCGGCCTCGTAGAGGAGGAGATCAGCAGCGCGCGCCCCTCGTTGTAAAGGGGCGCGCGCCGCCGCGCAGTTGGCGCCCGGCGCGCGCAAGTCGCCCGCGGGGAACGCTCCCTTCCGTCTCTGTGGACGGCTTGGACCGCCCGCAGACGGATGTCGGTGCCTGCGGATACGCTGATGACCTGATCAACAGGTGTGCGAAGCACGGAAGTCGGGAAGGCCGCAGGAGCGAGCATGGCGGCGATCGGGGGCGGTAATGACCGTTGACGGCGGTTACGGGGACATCTTCGGACCTCAGGTGCCGCGTACGGGCGACGAGGGGCAGACGGCGACGTTCGCGCTGGCCTCGGCGGCCTACCGGGACGGCCCCGTCGAGGAGATCAAGAAGGCCGACAACGAGTGGCACCAGTCGGCCGTGAGCACGGGCCGCAAGTGGGCCTCGATCTTCCGGCCCAACCTCGGCGAGGCCTTCTCGGGCGCGGTGGTGGGCCGGATGCTGGGCGGTGGCCGCAAGCCGCTCATCCAGTCCTTCGGCACCGAACCCCAGGTGGTCGTCGAGCACTGTCTCGCCGCCAACAACATCCGCCGGGACCGCGACAACAGGCTCATCGTCGTCATGGTGCTGTGCGGGCTGCTGTTCCTGCCCGGATTCCTCGTCTGGCTGCTCGTCTTCACCGCGCGGACCCAGATCGACCGGCGTGACGACAAGCGGGCCTCCGCGCTCGGCACCACCCTGCTCGTCGCCGTCGGCGCACTCGCCGTGCTCTTCCTGCTCAAGATGCCGTTCACCGGCTTCTGGGCCTGGTATGCGCGCGCGTCCGTCGTCCTGCCCGTCATCGGCTGGTTCTGGGCCCGCCAGATCTGCGAGCGCACCGCCAGGGACCTGCGCGGGCGCTGGGACAGCCTCCTGTCGGGCAGCAGCGTCGGCGCCAAGGTCCCCGAGGCCGTGCCCACCGGCCCCCGCGAGACCGCCGCCGAGCAGCTGCGTCAGTCCCTCGCCAAACTCAGCGCCGAGCAGCAGTCCAACTCCGTCTTCTACGCCGGCCCCAAGGGCATACTCGGCATGGGCACCCGCTGGGGCGCCTGGCAGCTCGCCGAGGACCTGGTGCCGGCCGACCCCACCCGGGAGATCCACCCCTTCCGCAGCTGGGACGTCGTGCGCTCCATCCACGACCAACTGCGCATGCTGGAACGCGGCCCGCTGAACACCGGCGGTTTCCCCAAGGCCTCGATACGGCACTGGGTCGTCACGCCGATCGGAGAGGGCGCGACGGCGGTCTCCCGCCCGGAGGGCACCGACGTCGAGGCCTACCAGGTCAAGTCGCACGCCATACAGGACATCTGCAACAAGCAGCAGTTCGGCGCCGGCGACCGCCACTACCTGGGCGTGCAGTGGACGCTGTGGGACGGCCAGCTCGTCATCACCATGATGATCACGGTGACCGTGCTGCACGCGACCCTGCGCATCGAGGTCACCGGTCACGCGCTGGGCCCGGTGAACTCCTTGTTCACCACCAAGCCGGAGGCGCCGACCAGGGAGGTCGCCAAACAGCTGAAGCCGTGGGAGAACCGCACGATCAAGCTTCCGCTGGTCAGCACCAACGAGGTGGTGCGCCTGGCCGTCCGCGCGCCGCTCACCTGGTACCCGCCGCTGCTGAACTGGCTCGGTGGCTCCATAGGTCTGCCCGAGCCGTTCGGCCTGCGGCACGCCTGGGCCGATCAGCCCTGGCGGCACCGCTTCATGGCCGACGACGCCCTGCGCGCCGCGACGCCCGTGCTGCGGGTCGTGCACTCGGCGGCGATCAAGGTGCTGGAGGAGAACGGCGTGAACACCGAGAAGTTCGGCACGCGCTCGGCCTTCCTCAGCACGGCGGTGCAGGACGTGTCGCCCAGGAAGGCCGACCTGTACGACGCGTGACGCCCTCTGCGGGGAGCGTTACGCGGGCCAGGCCTCCGCCAGCATCTTGCGGGTGTCCGCGAGCAGCTGCGGAAGCACCCGCGTGTGACCGACGACCGGCATGAAGTTCGTGTCGCCGCCCCACCGCGGGACGATGTGCTGGTGGAGGTGGGCGGCGATGCCCGCACCGGCCACCGCGCCCTGGTTCATGCCGATGTTGAACCCGTGGGCGCCGGAGGCCGTGCGCAGGGCCGTCATCGCCTGCTTGGTCAGCTCCGCGAGCTCCGTGGTCTCCGCCGCGGTCAGATCGGTGTAGTCGGCGACGTGGCGGTACGGCACGGTCATCAGGTGACCGCCGTTGTAGGGGTACAGGTTCAGGACCGCGTACACCTGCTCACCGCGCCTGACGACCAGCCCGTCCTCGTCGGACTTGGCCGGGATGGAGCAGAAGGGGCAGCCGTCGTCGGCGCCCGGGCCGGTCGGCTTGTTCTCGCCCTGGATGTAGGCCATCCGATGGGGCGTCCACAGACGCTGGAACGCGTCCTGGGTCCCCACTCCCCACTGCTGTTCCGGCTCACTCGTCATGCGTGCAGCATATGGCTTCGCCCATTCGCGACGTGTCGCCGGGGCTCGGCGGGTGATGCCGTACGCGGGGACGCGAAGAGGCCCCCGGGGAGGTGAACTCCCCGAGGGCCCCGGAAACGCGGTTGATCAGATCTGCGTCCGCTCCTCGACGACCTTCGCGATCTTCTCGATGGCCTCGTCGAACGGGATGCCGTTCTCCTGCGAGCCGTCGCGGTAGCGGAAGGACACCGAACCGCCCGACATGTCCTCGTCGCCCGCGATGACCATGAAGGGCACCTTCTGCTTCTGGGCGTTGCGGATCTTCTTCTGCATGCGGTCGGAGGAGGAGTCCACCTCGACGCGCAGGCCCTTCTTCTTCGCCGCGGCCGCGAACTTCTCCAGGTACTCGACGTGCCCGTCGCCGATCGGGATGCCGATCGCCTGGACCGGCGCCAGCCACGCCGGGAAGGCGCCCGCGTAGTGCTCCAGGAGCACAGCGAAGAAGCGCTCGATGGAGCCGAACAGCGCGCGGTGGATCATGACCGGGCGCTGCTTGGAGCCGTCCGCGGACGTGTACTCGAGGTCGAAGCGCTCCGGCAGGTTGAAGTCGAGCTGGATGGTCGACATCTGCCAGGTGCGGCCGATCGCGTCCTTGGTCTGGACGGAGATCTTCGGGCCGTAGAAGGCGGCGCCGCCCGGGTCCGGGACCAGCGGCAGGCCCTGCTTCTCGGCGACCTGGCGCAGCGTCTCGGTCGCCTCCTCCCAGGCCTCGTCCGAGCCGACGAACTTCTCCGGGTCCTTGGTGGACAGTTCCAGGTAGAAGTCGGTCAGGCCGTAGTCGCGCAGCAGGCCGAGGACGAAGGTGAGCGTCTTGTCGAGCTCCTCCGACATCTGCTCACGCGTGCAGTAGATGTGCGCGTCGTCCTGCGTGAAGCCGCGGGCCCGGGTCAGGCCGTGCACGACGCCGGACTTCTCGTACCGGTACACGGTCCCGAACTCGAAGAGGCGCAGCGGCAGTTCACGGTACGAGCGGCCGCGCGCGTCGAAGATCAGGTTGTGCATCGGGCAGTTCATGGGCTTGAGGTAGTAGTCCACGCCCTCGTCGAGCTGCATGGGCGGGTACATGCCGTCGGCGTACCAGTCCAGGTGGCCCGAGGTCTCGAAGAGCTTCCCCTTCGTCGCGTGCGGGGTGTAGACGAACTCGTAGCCCTCCTCCTCGTGGCGACGCCGCGAGTAGTCCTCCATGACCCGGCGGATGATGCCGCCCTTGGGGTGGAAGACCGCGAGGCCGGAACCGATCTGCTCCGGGACGGAGAACAGGTCGAGCTCGGAGCCCAGCTTGCGGTGGTCGCGCTTCTCGGCCTCGGCGAGGAAGTCCAGGTGCGCCTTCAGCTCGTCCTTGGTCGGCCAGGCGGTGCCGTAGATGCGCTGGAGCATCGGGTTCTTCTCGCTGCCGCGCCAGTAGGCGGCCGCGTTGCGCATCAGCTTGAACGCCGGGATGTTGCGGGTGGAGGGCAGGTGGGGACCGCGGCAGAGGTCCTTCCAGCACAGGTCGCCGGTCTTGGCGTCCAGGTTGTCGTAGATCGTCAGCTCACCGGCGCCGACCTCGACGTCCGCGCCGTCGTCCGAGGAGGCCGAGCCCTTGAGGCCGATCAGCTCCAGCTTGTACGGCTCGCCCGCGAGCTCCTCGCGGGCGGCGTCGTCGGTGACGACCCGGCGTGCGAACTTCTGGCCCCGCTTCTGGATCTCCTGCATCTTCTTCTCGATGGCCTTGAGATCCTCGGGCGTGAACGGCTTCTCCACGTCGAAGTCGTAGTAGAAGCCGTCCTTGACCGGCGGGCCGATGCCCAGCTTGGCCTCGGGGAAGAGCTCCTGCACGGCCTGCGCCATGACGTGCGCGGTGGAGTGGCGCAGGATGTTCAGGCCGTCCTCGGAGGAGATCTCGACGCCCTCGACCTCGTCACCTTCGGAGACCACGTGCTGCAGGTCCTTCAGCTCACCGGCCACTCGCGCGGCGATGATCGAGCGCTCACCGGCGAAGAGGTCGGCGGCCGTGGTGCCCGTCGTCACCGTGCGCTCTTCCCGCTCGGAATCGCGTTGGATGATCACACGGACGTCTGACACCGGTCTCTCCTGACTGAAGGTGGAAGCGCACCCTGAACGTATTGCGTACGCAATAGGCGATCGTACCGACCCCGGACCACCCTCCGCGAAATCACTCCCCTCCGCAGGCCTCCTCGAAGAAGGCCGCGATCTCCGAGTTCTCCTGGACCGACTTCATCAGCCGGTCCCGCTCCGCCTCGTCCACCTGCACCGGTACGACCCCGGTGACGCCGGTGAGCCTGCGGAAGCCGCCCCTGCGCTCCAGCCGCCCCTGCACGCGCACCGGCAGCCCGACGAGGTGGGCGTGGCCGGCGATCCGGTACGCCTCCTCGTCGAGGGTCAGGCGTATGTACGGCACCTCGGCCCCGGCAAGCACCCGCAGCCGTACGGAGCCCTCACCGCGGGGCCCCGACCTGCGCATCCGTACCACCGTGCCCGTGATCCGCACCGGCACGGACGGCTCGTCGCGCAGATAGCGGGCCCCGGCCTCGCGCAGCACGGGGAGGTCGCCGGGTGAGAACTCGACGGGGTCGGCGGTGGCCGCGCAGTCCTCGGGGACGCCGGCGGCGGGCGCCCACTCGACGGCGATCCGGGCGCCCTCGGTGCCGCGCACGAGGGCGATGAGCGCGTCGGTGAGCTCGCGGCTGACGCCGGCCTCGACGGCGCCGTCGAAGGCGTCCATGGCGCCGGTGGCCCGCTGGTAGTCGACGGCCTCGCGGGCCGCGTAGAGGGCCTGCTGGAGGCGGACGGCGAGCGGGCGCCCGGTGTCGACGGGCACGAGGGCGGTCAGGCGGCGGCCGCCGGCCGCGGACCCGACGAGGACGTCGTCCAGCATGGCGGCGGCGGAGCGCCGGTGGCGGGCGCCGTAGTAGCCCGCACGCGCGCGGGTGGCGAGCGCCCCGGCGAGCAGCATCTGGCGGGCGGCGGCGCGCAGTTGTTCCTCGACGGTCCAGGGCGCGGCGCCGGCGGGGCCGTCCGGCGCGTCCCGCCACCAGTGGATCTCGTCGCTCGGCACGGACAGCGCGACGAGCACCTCGCGCGCGGAGGGCGTGCCACTGCGGGACAGGGCGAGGAGTGCCTCGCCGAGCAGGTCGTCGCTGTCGGGGAAAGCGCGGCTCTCGGGCACGAGGAGGCTGGTGCCGCTGTTGCCGGGCCCGGGCGGGGTCCAGCGGCCGTAGCGTCCGGCGGCGCCGCCGCGTCGCTGCCAGCCGTGGCGGTGGAGCAGGGTGCTCAGGACGGCGGGGTCGACCTCGCCGGGCTCGGGGGGACGGTGCCACTGGTCCTCGTCGGGGTGCCGGCGGACCGGCCACAGCGGTTCGTCGACCGGGCGGTGGGTCATGGTCTGCCTCCCGTCCCGGCCCGCGTCATGATCTCGCACAGCGCCCGGTCGTCGAAGATGCGTGAGGTCGGTATCCGCACGGTGGTCCGGTGCCGGCCGGTGATCGGGTGTCCGGCGAGGTTGATCCAGTAGCAGCAGTGGCGGAGGTCGAGCCGGTCGTGGCCGGCGCGCAGCCACTGGTCCTGGGACCGGGGGACGATCATCACGACAAGGATCTTGTGCACGGAGACCGGGGTGCGGGCGAGCTTCCTGAGGTGGTCGTTGTCGAGCGTGAAGGAGAAGAAGCGGCGAGTAGAGAGGGGCGGGGCCGCAGGTCCCTCGGTTGAGGGTGGTGGTGGGAGACGGGCGGGCGGGTTCGGCGGGATCTGGTAGGTGCACTTCAGCTGCACCTTGATGGTGACCTCGTCGTCGACCGTGTGTCCGGGCGCGCTGTGGCTGACGTGCCAGTCGATGCCGTTGTCCGGGAACGGCTGGGACAGCGAGCATCCCGCGGCCGCCGCGACGGCGTGCAGGTAGCCCACCTGAAGTGTCTCCATGCAGGCGGTGGTGGCGAGTGTGCCGCGATGAGGGCCCATGCTCTCGGGCAGCAGCCCGCCCCGCTCGGGCTGCGCTATCGCCATGACGGAACAGCCTTTCCAGCCGGATGAATCCCCGAGCCGGGCCGCTGAACTGCAAAGACCCGTACTCCTGTTGTGTCCTTCCGGCGTACGGCGCAAACAGCCCGGGTATCACCAAACAGGCAGAAGACGGTGCGTCAGCTGCCGTGGCTGAACGAGGGGTTGGTGTTGGTATGACGTGCTGGTACGAAGGCCCATTGGCCGCGTTCGACACGGAGACGACAGGCGTGGACGTCGAGACCGACCGGATCGTGTCGGCTGCCCTGGTCGTCCAGGATGCCGCGGGCACCCGGCCTCGGGTGAGCCGCTGGCTGGTGAATCCGGGTGTGCCGGTGCCCGCCGAGGCGACGGCGGTGCACGGGCTGACGGAGGATCATCTGCACCGCAACGGCCGCTGGCCCGCGCCGGTGATGTACGAGATAGCCGAGCTGCTGGCCGAACAGGCCACCGCGGGCCGCCCGCTGGTGGTGATGAACGCGCCGTTCGACCTGACGCTCCTGGACCGCGAGTTGCGTCGGCACCGGGCTTCGTCGCTGAGCCACTGGTTCGAGGCGTCGCCGCTGCTGGTGCTGGACCCGCGGGTGCTGGACAAGCACCTGGACCGGTACCGCAAGGGCCGCCGCACGCTCACCGATCTGTGCGCGCACTACGAGGTCACCCTCGACGAGGCGCACGACGCGGCCGCGGACGCGAAGGCCGCGATGGACGTCGTGCGTGCGGTGGCCCGGCGCTTCGCGGCCCGGCTGGAACGTCTCTCCCCCGCCGAGTTGCACACCCTTCAGGCGGTGTGGCACGCGGCGCAGGCACGCGGCCTTCAGGCGTGGTTCGCGCGCAGCGGCACGGAGGAGACGGTGGACCCGTCGTGGCCGTTGCGCGGGGAACTGCCGGCGGCGGCGTAGGAACGAGCACCGCGCGGCAGCGGTGCCCCGGGCCGCGGGTCACCACGGGCCCCCCTCCGCCGGCGGAGCCGGCCGTGCCCCCGGCCACGTCACCAGGAGCCGCCGCCTCCCCCGCCGGAGCCTCCGCCGACGTCTCCGCCGCCACCGCCCCCTCCGCCGCTGGAGGCCTGGGCGGCGCTGGAGGTCAGGGTGGCGGCGACCAGGCCCACGGCGAGGGCGGGCCCGATCCGGGAGGCGAGGGTGGAGCGATGGCGGGGGGCGGTCGTGGTGTCGGTGATCGCCCGCTCCCAGGAGTGGGCCGCGTCGAGGGCCACGGCCCAGGCCGTGTACAGCTCCAGGTGTTCCTCGTCGAGGGGTTCGTCTGCCGGGTGCGCGGACGGGTCGAGGAGGTTAGCGGCGGAAGGACTTGGCCTGGAGCCAGAGAGCGGCGCCGCGGGGGGGTGCGGGTCTGCGGTTCCCGCCACGGGCGAACAAAAAGAGCCGGTCCGCGGAATGCGGGCCGGCTCTTTCCCGGTGGGCGATACTGGGTTCGAACCAGTGACCTCTTCGGTGTGAACGAAGCGCTCTCCCACTGAGCTAATCGCCCGGGAACGGACTGAACAATACAGGCCCCCGCGCGTTTCCTTCAAACCGCTTGCAGGTACGCGGCCAGACCCCGCCGACCGGCGCGCATCATCAGCCGGTGGTTGGCGCGGAAGACCGCCCGCCCTGGTACGGCGAACCTCCTGAGCAGCGGCTTGTTGACGTCGACGACCTGCTCGTAGCGGGCGAGGGTGCCGGCGTCGGCCGGGGTGACCGTCCAGCGTGCCCAGCCGTCGATGTCGCCGGACATGGCGATCTCCAGGACTCCGGCGGCGGGGTCGCGGCGCCCTTCGCGGGCGGTGAAGGTCATGTCGTACGGGAGGAGCGAGCGAATGCGGATGACGCCGGTGGTGTCGTCGAGCCGGGTCACCTCGCGGACCTGGCGCCACCAGCGGGGGTAGTCCTCGACGCGCTCCAGCGCCTCGTACACGGTTGCGGGTGGTGCGGGCAGGGTCCACACGCTGCGGAAGCGGTAGTGCGTCCAGTCCATATGCAGAGTCTGCCCGTACCCGGGCGGGTATCTGAGTACGGCCTGAGTACGCGCACTCATGCCGGGTGACGTGACTCAGACCACACTCCGAGGCATGACGCACATTCCGCCTCCGGCCGAGGAGTTGCGGCTCCTCGACGCCGAGCTGTGGCAACTGGACGCCCGCCGGGCCCAGTTGCTGGCTCGCCGCGCCTGGCTGGTCGCCCACCTCCATCCGCCGCGACAGGCCCCTTCCCACCAGCCGGCATCCCCAGGGCCCGGCCCCGAGACCAGCGCCCCGGGCGTGCAGAACCTGCTGCTCCTGCTCGGCGGCGTCCTGCTCACCATCGCGGCCATGGCCTTCACGCTGGTCAGCTGGGGGCACATGGGCATCGCCGGACGCGCCCTGGTGCTCGGCACGGTCACGGCGGTCGCGCTTGCCGCGCCGGTGCCGCTGCTGAGGCGCGGGCTGCGGTCGACCGCCGAGTCGGTGGCTGGCCTCGGGATCGCGCTGACCGTGCTGGACGCCTATGCCCTGCACGAGGTCGCGCTCACGGACGCGGACGGTACGGCCTACGCGGCGTTCGCGTCGGCGGTGCTGGCGCTGCTGTGGACCGGGTACGGGCTCGGGCTCGGAGCGGTCACGGCCGAACAGCCCGCGGCGGAACCCACTGGGCGACCCCGCCCGGCAGGGCTCCGGCTTCCCCTCCCCTTCGCGCTGGTGGCGGCCCAACTGCCGCTCCCGCTCTGGGCGATCGCGGCCTCCGCGGGGACGTACGGCGTGGCGGCCGCCCTGCTGGTGACAGCCGGGTTCGACACGGCTGTGGTGCTCCTGCGTACGACGGCCGCCAGGTCCGTGCGGGTCACCGCCGCCGTGGGCGCGTACGGCATGGGCGGTGGGGGCGTGTTGGCGGCCGGCTGGCTGTCGTGGACAGCGGCCGGTCCGGGCGCCGCCGCCCGTGCGGCGGCGCTCCTGGTCCTCGCGGCGGCGACCGCCCTGGTCGCCGCCTGGCGGCTCGCGAAGCCGGAGACCAGGGCGGGCCACGCGCTCGCGGGCGGTGTGCTGCTGGTGGCGGCGTTCGGAGCCGTCCTGAGCGTGGCCCTGCCCGGCGGCTGGGCAGTGCCCGCCCATCTGGCCTGCGGTGTCGCGCTGTTGGCGGCGATACGGGACCCGCTGCCGGAGCCCGTGCAGCGCGGCCTCGCCTGGGCCGCCGGCTCGGTGCAGGCGCTGGCGCTGCTCTGGACGGTGCCGCTGGTCGCCGTCGCGCTGCTGGGTCCGGTCGGCTGGGTCGAGCGGCCCTGGTCGGGGGTGCCGTCGGACGCCCGCGCCGCGGTGACCGTGCACGCCCCGTGGCCGCCGTACCCGGCCCAGGCGCTCCTCGTCCTGGTGGCCGTCGCCGGTGTGCTCGCCCTGGTGGTCCGGAACGCGACGTGGCGTCCGAGGGCCCTGACCGGCGCGCTGGTCCTGGCCTGCGCGGCGGCGGTCGCGCTTCCTTCGGCGCTGGAACTGCCCTACCTCGCGGGTCTGTCGGTGCTGGGAACCCTCACGGCGGCAGCGGCGTTCACCTCGCGGTCCCTCACCACGACCCTGCTCTCCCTGATCGGCTCCCTGAACCTCGCCTTCCTGTCCCTGGCCTCGCAAACCGCCACCCTGGCCGTGCTGTCCGCCCTGACCGTCCTGTTCGCCGCGGCCTCGTGGCGGCCACGCGTGGCCCCCTTCACCGCCCCGGCCGCGTTCGTGTACGCGACCGCGCTGGCCTGCGCGACGGGCGCGGCGGCGGGCTGGCAGCCGCAGTACACGGCCCTGTTGGTCCTCGTGGTCCCCGCTGTCGCGGCCCTGCTCGCCGCGCGTCTCGGCGGCTCCCCGGCGACCGTGCCGGTGGAGGCGACGGGCGCCGCCGCCGGACTGCTCGCCGTGCAGCTCTCGGTCACCGATGTGCCGATGCTGGCCCTGGTCCTCGCCCTGTGCGGCGTGATCACGGCGGGCACGGCGGTGCGGGCCGAGCGCCGGCCGGTCGGCTACACGGCCGCCGCCCTGTTCCTGCTGGCCGCCTGGGTCAGGCTCGCCGCCTGGGACGTCACCACCCCGGAGGCGTACACGCTCCCGGTGACCGTCCCGGCTCTGCTCGTCGGTGCGCTGCGGCGCCGACGCGATCCAGGGGCCTCGTCCTGGACGGCGTACGGCCCCGGTCTCGCCGCCACGCTGGTGCCGAGCCTCGTCGCCACCTGGGGCGACCAGCACGGGACGCGCCCGCTGCTGCTGGGCGCGGCCGCCCTGCTGGTCACCCTGCTGGGCGCCCGGCACCGGCTGCGGGCTCTGCTCGTACTGGGCGGCTCGGTGCTGGTCCTGGACGCGGTGCACGAGCTGGCCCCGTACCTGGTCCAGGTCGCCGACGCGCTCCCCCGCTGGGTGCCTCCCGCGCTCGCCGGACTCCTGCTGCTCGCCCTCGGTGCGACGTACGAACAGCGGATCCGGGACGTCCGGCGGGTACGGGAGGTCCTGGGGAGGATGAACTAGTGCCCCGGCAGGCAACGTTTGCCCGTCAAGGAGCGGCGTCCGGTGCGTGCTCTCGGCGTGCCGGGTGCACGTCCTCGTACTGGATGTACTTGGGCTTGTGCCCGGTGCGGCGAGAGGGCGTGCCGGGCGTCGCGACGGGGCGAACGTTGCCTGGTGGGGCACTAGACCCCGTGTCGGTGTCGCGGGCGCCTTCGCGCACCGTTTGTGCGATATCGACTGCGGGCGAGTCCCGTGCTGTCATACGTTGTCCGATTGGTGCCGGCGACGGCAGGCGGCTGGGCCGGGCGGGGGACGGGGGAGGCATGGCAGACCTGGAGGAAGCGGCGGGCCGGGGCACGGGCGACGAGGCCCGGGTGACACTGGAGCGCCTGCTGTCCGTGGTGGGAGCGGGGGCCCTGGAGTTGTACACGGCCCCCGAGGGCCTGCGGGCGAGCGTCACCGGTGTCAACGTGCTGGACGTCCTGGAGCCCGTGATCAGACCGCGGGAGTTGCTGCTCGCGGTCGGCGTCGACCCGCGCTCGGTGCATGCGGTCGATGTGGTGCGCCGGGCGGGTGAGGCGGGTGCCGCGGGTGTGGTGTTCGGCCCGGGGAAGCCGGAGCCCACCGCGCGGGCCTTGCAGGCGGCCGCGGAGGAGGGCGGCACGGCGGTGCTCTTCCGTACGGCCTGGTGCACCTGGGCACACCTTGTGGGGGTGCTGCGGGCCGGGCTGGCCTCGGCGGGCGTCCCCTCGGTGCCCGGGACCGGCGGTGTGCGCCTGGGTGATCTCGATTCCCTGGCCGATGCGGTGGCGGCCCTGGTGGGAGGCTCGGTCACCATCGAGGACACGGAGTCGCGGGTGCTGGCCTACTCCTCCACCGAGGAGAACGTGGACGAGATGCGACGGCTGACCATCCTCGGTCGGCGGGTGCCGCCGTGGCGTGTGGCGGCCATGCGGGAGGCCGGGTTCTTCCAGGCTCTGTGGGGTGCGGGGGACGTACTGCACCGGCCGGCCCACGGCCAGGATCCGGAGCGTCTGGTCGGCGCCGTGCGGGCGGGCGGAGAGGCCCTGGGGTCCATCTGGGTGGCGGCGGTCGCCGGCCGCCCGCTGGCCCCGAACGCCTCGGAGGCGCTGCGTGCGGCGACCCGGGCCGCCGCCGCCCATCTACTGCATCACCGCACCCACAGTTCGGACAGCCGCCTCGTGGAGGACGCGGCCCGCGCGCTGCTGGAGGACCGCGGATCCGTCGAGGTGCTCGCCGAGCGCGCCTCGCTGCCGCCGGGGGAACCCTGTGCCGTCCTGGCGGTCGGAACCGGCTCCGCTCGCCACGGGGACGACGACCCCTCCGGGCTCCACGGGCTGCTGACCCTGCACTGCGCGGCTCTGGGTCACCGGGTCGTGGTGGTCCCCGCGGGCGGCAGGACCCTGGTGCTGGTGGGCTCGCTGGACCGTGACCCGGGACGAGCCGACGGTCAAGTGACGCGGCTGGGGGAATCGCTGGCCAAGCAGCTGTCGGCGACCACCGGTACGCCGGTGAAGGTGGGGCTCGGTGACGTGGCCCCGGGGCTGGCGCGGGCGCCCGAGTCCCGCCGGTCGGCCGAGTCGGCCTTCCAGGCGCTCGTCGAGGCCGCCGGGCCTCGCACCGTCGCACGGATCGAGGACGTCGCGGACACGGTGGGCATCCTGCAGGTCGTCGGCGCCCTGCGCGGGGTGGCATTGCCACCGCAGACCTCGGTGGCCCGGCTGAGGGCGTTCGACGCCGAGCACAGCGGCAGTTGTCTGGTGGAGACCCTGCGCGCCTACCTCGACCACTTCGGCGACGTGTCCGCCGCTTCGCCCACGCTGGGGGTGCACCCCAACAGCCTGCGCTACCGGTTGCGCCGGATCGCGCAGGTGTCGAAGCTTGACCTGGAGAACCCCGACGCCCGCCTGCTCGCCCAGCTGGAGTTACGTCTCGGCGTTCCCTCCGACGGCACGCCCCGCTGAGCGACGGGCGGCAGCCGCTTGGCCGAGGCCACCAAGCAAGGGCCTCTCCTTCGTCGTCCCGCACAACACCCTGGCGCGTCACGGTGGTTGTTGCACCCCGCCGCCCCGGTGAGGCCCGCGTCTTTGACGACTCGACGAAGACGCCGCCCCGGTGCGGACAGCAGCCTGGTGTTCCACCCCGGGGGACGTCCCGGGCGCTGCGCACACGACACCGGAAGGCTCATCATGACCGGACTGACCTCTGCCGCCGAGCGGCGCGAACGGATCCTGCGGGAAGCGGTGCGGCAGCAACTGCTGGACGCCGAGCAGGCCCAGCTGGCCGCCTTCGTCGACCTCGACGGCGTCGCCGCGACCGTCGAGTCCCTGCACCGCGCCTTTCCCTCCTCACCGCGTGTGCTGCACGCGTTCGCCGCCAAGGCGAACTGCCTGGTGCCGGTGCTGGCGGAGCTGCGGCGGCTCGGCATGGGCTGCGAGGTGGCCACCGCGGGTGAGCTGGCCCGCGCGTCGGCCGCCGGGTTCGCGCCGGAGCGGATCGTCTTCGACTCGCCGGCCAAGACGGAGGCCGAACTGCGGCGCGCCCTGGACCTGGGCGTGGCCGTCAACGCCGACAACTACCAGGAACTCGCCAGGATCGACCGGGCGCTGGGCGACCGCGTCCCGGTGTCGAGGATCGGCGTGCGGGTCAACTCCCAGATCGGCGGCGGCAGCATCGCCGCGATGAGCACGGCGACGAGCACCTCGAAGTTCGGCGTGCCCCTGGCGGACCCGGGCAGCCGACGGCAGTTGCTGCGCGCCTACCACGACCACCCCTGGCTGACCTGGGTGCACACGCACGCCGGGTCGCAGGGCTGCCCGCTCGACCTCATGGCCCGCGGGATCGCGCAGGCCGTGGATTTCGCCGAGGAGGTCAACGCCTCCCTCGGACGGCGCCAGGTCGTCGGCATCGACATCGGCGGCGGACTGCCCGTCAACTTCGCCGACGACGAGACCACGCCGAGCTTCGACACGTACGTCCAGCAGCTGCGCGCCCAGGCGCCCGCGCTGTTCTCCGGCCGGTACGAGATCGTCACCGAGTTCGGGCGTTCCGTCCTCGCCAAGAACGGTTTCACCGCCGCGTACGTCGAGTACACGAAGAGTGTGGGCGGCCGGCCGATCGCGGTCACCCACGCCGGAGTGCAGGTGGCCACCCGGACCGTGTTCAATCCGGACGCCTGGCCCCTGCGGATCGAGGCGCACGACACGAGCGGCAGGGCCAAGCGGGGCGGGCCGGTCCGTCAGGACATCGCGGGCCCCGCCTGCTTCGCCGGTGACCTGCTGGCGCGCGACCGCGCGATGCCGCTCCTGGAGCCCGGCGACATCATCGCCGTCCCGGACACCGGCGCCTACTACTTCTCGACGCCGTTCCACTACAACAGCCTGCCCGAACCGGCGGTGCACGGGGTTCGCACCGGTGATGACGGCCGCGTCGACTTCGAGCTCCTGCGTCCCGCGCAGGACCCGTGGGACGTGCCCGTGCACGAGCCCGCTCTCGGAGTCGGGTAAGGAGCACTCAGGTGGCACAGGCCAACCGTCGGCGCACCGGCCGGGACGGGCCGCTCCTCAGTCAGCGCGCCGCCATCGTCTTCCTGCTGGCAGCCCTGGTCGGCATCGGTGCCACTGTTCTGGCGGCGCTGGCCGGCAACGCGTGGCCCGTCGCGGTGAGCGTGGGCGGCGGGGTGGTGGCCCCGGCCGTCCTGTTCTTCAACCAGATCATCGACTAGGACCTGGACGAGCGGATCCCCGTGTGGCGCCGTGGGATCCGCTCGTCCATGCGTCCCGCTACGGCATCCTGTCGCCGAGCAGCGCCAGGTTCTCGATGGCGGCGAGGCCGTAGAGAGCGGTGTCGTTGGTGGACACCCAGGCGGCCTCGCTGCCCGCGACCAGGGTGGCGGGGCCGCTCAGCCGCTCCGTCTTCCAGGGAGCGGACTCCTTGTAGCCGTCGGAGTTGTAGAACTTGTCCCACGCGCGCGTGGCGAGCTTCGCGTCCCCGGTCTGCACGGCCGCGTACGCGTCGAGGCGCGAGTGGCCCTGGAAGAGCAGGAGGGAGCCGAAGTTGGAGCCGTAGCGCGCGGCCTGCTCCGCCTTGGTGGCGTTGAAGTAGCGGCAGTAGTCGAAGTAGGCCTCGTTGAACTTCGGCATGTCGACGAGGTGGATGAGCTCGGCGCACAGTTCGTTGAGGCCGAAGACCGCGGAGAGGTGGGAGACACCGACGACGGGGCTCGCGGCGACGGCGAACTTGCCCGTGTCGAGGTCGTAGAGGCCGCTGCCCTGCACGAAGCCGTTGGGCTGGGCGGCGATCGTCTCCATAGTCGACAGGACGCGCGCCTTGGCCTTCTCCCACTTGGGGCCCTTGCGCTCCCACTCCGTGAGCCACGCCGAGACCAGGCCGCTCCAGTCCGTGCCGAAACCGATCGACAGGGCATGCCGGTCGGGTGTGTACGGCTCGGTGCGGATCTTGCGGATGGGGTCGAGGACGAGGAACGTCTCGTCGGAGTCGACGTTGGCGTGCATGAGGTCGCCGACGCGTTCGTCGGCGGTGAGGAAGTAGTAGTAGCGGCGGTAGGTGGTGTTGGCGATGCGCTGCTGCTTGGCGCTGTCGGCGTAGTGCTGGACGCCGTGCCGGGTGCCGAGGCCCGCCCACTGCCCGATGTGGTAGACGTCGACCTCGCCGGTGTGCCGGGTCATCGCCTCGGCGAAGCGGAAGATGTCCGCGCGGCCGCTGCGGACGTAGGCGTACCAGAGCCAGAGGTCCGGCGACAGCTCGGAGTTGTCCCAGGCGTAGCCGCCGATGTCGTACCGCCACTGGTGTCTGACGGTGTCGTAGGTGTGCATGATGTCGCCGTAGTCCCAGAAGCCGTACCAGCGGCGCTGCTCCACCTGGTCCTTGTAATAGGTGAAGAGGAAGTCGAGGTGGTCCTCGATCTTGGCCTTGGCGGGCGTGGAGCGGTCGGGCTCGGAGTAGAGGCCGGGGCCGAAGACCTTGGCCTTGATGAGCTGCCTGGGCGGGGCGGCGAGCTGGGGCAGCACGCGGACGGCCTCGACCTGTTCGGCGAGCTTCTCGGGGCTCGGGGTCGACTCGTTGGCCCAGAAGAGGAGTTCGGAGGTGCGGGCGATGCCGTACGGGGTGCCGAAGCCGGGCTCGTAGTCCTCGTAGGTGATGTTGAGGCCCTCGAGCTGCTCGGGGAAGGTGTCCTGACCCATGCCGTCGTGGTAGAAGCGCAGGTCCATGGGCTGCGCCTCGGGCGACCAGAGCCAGAGGGTGACCTCGGCCTCGTCGGTGTGGGCGTCGCGGATGTCGAGCTGGGCGGGGTGCTTCTCCCAGAAGTCCCGCAGGCCGAAGGAGAATCCGCCGCTGACGCCACCGACGTAACCGAACCCGGACGCCCGCTTGCCGCCACCGGCGCCGATCCAGCCGTACCCCTTCTTGGTGCGCTTGCGCAGGGTGAAGCCGTCGGCGGAGAGCTGGGAGAGGGTGTAGTCGCCCCACTCGGGGATGTACTGGAGCCGGGTGGTGACCCGCTGGTCCCAGGTGGACGGGTCGGGCAGCTTCTCGCCCGCGTACTGGGCCGCCTGGACGGCCGCGCCAGGGTCGCGGCGCAGTCCGGTGATGCCCTTGACGGCCTCGCGCAGCAGTCCGGTGCCCTCGCCGCCGATGCGGATGTGACGGTCGTACGACGTGTCGCGCATCGGCACGCTGAAGCGGACGCCGAGGCCGCGGATGAAGTCGCCGCTCGCCTTGCCGGGCTCCTGCTTCCCGTCGTAGGTGATGGTGTGCACCATGCGGAAGGAGTCGGCGCCCGCGTAGAAGTAGAGGCGGATGGAGAACGGGAGCCAGCTGCGGCTGCCCTTGCGGTGTTTGCCGTCGATGCGGACGACCGCGCGGACCGGCCCCTCCTGTTCGACGGTGACGTCGCCGATGGCACCGTCGAAGCGCTCGGTCTTGACGGTGCCCTGGTCCTCGTCCTCGATCTCGGGCTGGCGGATCAGGACCAGCCGCCCGTTCTTGGCGATCTCGGTCGAGCCGCGCTTGACGGACTTGATCAGTGTGGCGCCGTCCCTGCCGATCCTGACCGTGATGACGCCGGTCGAGACGTCGATGGTGCCGCCGCTCTTGTCGACGGTGACCTTCTTGGCGGGCGCGGCGGGGCTGCCGACGGCGAGGGTGAGCTTCCCGTTGCCCGAACTGACGGCGTGCGCGGTCCACTTGAGGGAGCCGTCCGGCCAGTACGCGATCGGCCAGGACTGTACGGGCACGTCCTTGCCGTCGGCGTCGGTCAGGGCGAACTTCTGGTCCTCCGGGTAGACGCCCATGGGCCAGGGCACGCCGAGGGTGGAGCCGGGTGCGGCGCCGAGACCACCGTCCTCCAGCCAGTCCAGGGTCACCGGGTCCGCGTTCGCGGTCTCGGCTCTCGGTGCGGCCTGGGCCTCGGTGGCCCCCAGCGCCCAGCTGAACTGGGCGGCGGCTCCGGCCACGGCGGCCGCCTTGAGGAGGGACCTGCGGGGGATGGGGGACATGGCCTTTCCTTTCCGTGCGGGAAGCATTTCCGTGCAGCTGGTCAGGGACATGACAGAGAGAGGTGCGACGCCCGGGGCGCCGACCTTCGTACGAGGGCACCGCCCGTCAGCGGTGCCGGTACCGCTCCTCCACGGCGACGGCCGCCGCCGCGACGGCTCCCAGGACGGGAACCGCCAGCGGCGCGATGAACCAGGCGGACAGGGCTACGACGGCCAGCCCGGCGATGATCAGGAAGGACCCGGCGGGGTCCAGGACGGTGCGACGGCCGGCCTGGGCGAGCAGGGCGCGCCAGGTGGCGCCGGGCGTCCAGACCGCTGCCGCGCGCAGCCCGGCCACCACGAGCCCGATCAGCGCGAACAGGCCGACGGCTCCGACGAGCGGCCCACCGGGAATCCCCGCCCGCGCGGCCTGGACGTCCACCCAGACCGCGGCAGCCGCCGCCCACCCCGCGAGACCAGCCAGCCAGCCAGCGCGCACGGCCACTCGGAAGTCGGCGACGAACTCCCGCCAGCCGCCGCCCTCATGAGCCGTGCGACGGCGCAGATGCCGGGAGCCGGCGGCGAAGGCGGCCGGGTAGGTGACCACGCCCAGTGAGGCCACCGCGATCCACACGCCGGTGAGCAGGCACTCGGCGAACACGGCGAACCGCTCGGCGAGGACCGACTCCTTGCGCGCCTTCACGCGTGCTTGGGCCATCGTGACCGCCTCAGCCCTTCAGCCCGGACGTCGCCATGCCGTCGATGAGATAGCGCTGGAAGGCGAGGAAGAAGGCCAGCACCGGCAGCAGCGCCACCAGCGACATGGCGATCATGCCGCCGTAGTCGGCCACGCCCTCCTGGTCCACGAACATCTTCAGACCGAGGGAGACCGTGTACTTGTCGGGCTCGTTGAGGTAGATCAGCGGGCCCATGAAGTCGTTCCAGGAGTTGATGAAGGTGAAGATCGCGCTGGTGATCAGGGCCGGGCGGCACAGCGGGAGCACGATCGACCAGTAGATGCGCAGGTGTCCGCAGCCGTCGAGGCGGGCCGCCTCGTCGAGTTCCTTGGGCAGGTTGCGCATGAACTGCATCATCAGGAAGACGAAGAACGCCTCCGTGGCCAGGTACTTCCCGAGCAGGAGCGGGGTGTACGTGTTGATCATCTCCATGTTGCGGAACAACACGTACTGCGGGATCAGCAGCACGTGGTAAGGCAACAGGAGCGTGCCGATCATCAGCGTGAAGAGCAGGTTGCGGCCGGCGAACCTGATCTTCGCGAAGGCGTACGCCGTCAGTGAGCAGGACAGCAGGATCCCGATCACGGAACCGATCGCGAGCGTGAGCGAGTTGACGAAGAAGGTGGAGATCGAGATGTCCGCGATGCCCTCGGTGAGCCGCGTGTAGTTCGAGGTGGTCGGGGAGCCCGGGAAGAGGTCAAGGCTGCCGACGATGTCCTCGCTCTTCTTGAGGGAACCGCCGATGACCCAGAGCACCGGATAGAGGATCACCGCGAGGATCGCGAGGGCCCCGAGGTGCCAGGCGAGGGAACCGGGCAGCCTGCGACGGAGCCTGCCCGCCTGCGTAGCCCGGGCCGGGGTGATGTCGGTGGCCTGCGCGCTCATCAGGCGCCCTCCTCGTAGTGCACCCAGCGCTTCTGGGACCAGAACAACACCGCCGTCACCAGGGCGACCGCGAGGAGCAGCATCCAGGCCATGGCGGAGGCCAGGCCCATCCGGCTGTTCTCGAAGCCCTGGACATAGAGGTAGCAGGTGTAGACCATCGAACCGTCCGCGGGACCACAGGCGTTGCCTCCGGCGCCGCCGCCGACGATGTACGCCGAGCTGAAGATCTGGAAGGAGTGGATCGTCTCCAGCAGGACGTTGAAGAAGAGGACCGGGGAGATCATCGGCAGCGTGATGTTCCAGAACCGCCGCATCTTGCCGGCCCCGTCGACCTCGGCCGCCTCGTACAGCTCGCGCGGGACCTGCTTGAGGCCGGCGAGGAAAATGACCATGGGGGCGCCGAACTGCCAGACGGTGAGCGCCACCAGGCTGTAGATGATCATCTCCGGGTCGCCGGTCCAGCCGCCCACGTCTATCCCGAAGAGCTTCTGCGTACGGTCGACGACCGCGTCGTCCGAGAAGATCGCCTTCCAGACGATGGCGACGGAGACGCTCGCCCCGATCAGCGACGGCGCGTAGAAGGCGGCCCGATAGAAGGCCTGTCCCCGCCGCTTCTGTGCCAGGAGCAGCGCCACGCCGAGGGCCGCGAGCAGCTTGAGCGGCGTGCCGACGACCACGTACCACATCGTCACCTGCACCGAGTGGCGCCAGCGCGGGTCGCCGAACATCTCGGAGAAGTTGCCGAGTCCGATCCACTTGGGCGTGTCGAACAGGTTGTAGTCGGTGAACGCGAAGTAGAGCGAGGCGATCATCGGACCCGCTGTCAGCAGCAGGAAGCCGGCGATCCACGGAGACATGAAGAGATAGCCGGCCAGGTTCTCCCGGCGGCCCCGCCGCTTGAGCTCGGCGGGGCGCGAGGACACCGGACCGTGCCGCGGCTCGGAGTCCTTGGTCAGGCCCTCCATCGCAGGGGCGTGTGTCACGGTGGTTCCCATCAGCTGCCGAGAGCCGTCTTCGACTCGGTGAAGAACTGCTTGACGGCGTCGTCCACCGAGCGCGTACCGAGGGCGAGCTCCTCGGCGATGCGCAGGAACGCGGACTCACAGATGTCCGCGCCGTTCGGGTGCGGGGTGATGGGCTCCAGGACGCCCGCCTTGACGAGGGACTCCTCGTAGGCGGCGATCGCCTTGTTGACCTCGTCGGTCGGCTTGAACGCGTCGAACTGGGCCTGCGTCGCCGGCACACCGCGGTCGTAGCCCATGATCTTGGCGACCTCGGGGTCGTGCACCATGAAAGAGATGAACTGGGCGACTTCCTTGGGGTGCTTGGTGCGCTTGGAGGCGCTGAGCATGAGAGAGCCGAGGTACTGGCCGGTCTTCTTGCCGTCCGTGGTCGGGATGGGCGCCAGTCCGTACTCGCTCTTGCCCTCGGCGGTGTAGCGGACGGTGAAGTTGTCCCACGTGAACTCACCTGCGGCGAGTTCCGCGGAGACCGCCGACTTGGGCTTGATCTGGGCGACCTTCTTGGCGTCGGCGTAGACGCCCTCCTCGACGCCCTTCTTGGCCTTGGTCCACCAGTCCTTCAGATCGGCCTCGGCGAAGCCGAGTCCGTCCTCGGTGAAGAAGGCCTTGCCGTTCTGACGCAGGTACAGGTCGTAGAGGTACATGACGCCGTACATGCCGCTGTCGCCCGCACGCCCCGTCTTGTCGCGGATCTTCTTCATCGCCGCGTCGAAGTCGTCCCAGGTCCAGCCCTGCACCGGCTTCACACCCGCTCGGGTGTAGACGGGCTTGTCGATCACCAGGGCCATCGAGTTGGAGCCGACCGGAACGCCGAGAAGCTTTCCGTCGATCTCACCGAACTTGTCCAGACCGGCCCGGAAGCCGTCCATGGAGAGATTGCCCGCCTTGACCTGCTCACTGAGATCGAGCAGCACGTTCTTCGCGTCGTATTTCCGCAGGAATCCAATGGCATTCTGGAAGACGTCCGGCGGATTGCCGCCGGAGGCCTGGGTGTTGAACTTCTTCCAGAAGTCGAGGTAGGGCTGGAAGTCCGTTTTCACCTTGATCTTCGGGTACTTCTTCTCGAAGAGCGCGATGGTCTTGTTGATGCGCTCGGCGCGGTCCTCGGCCCCCCACCACGCATAACGGATCGTCACCGTCCCGTCCGCGGAGGTGCCGCCGTCGCCACCACAACCGGTCGTCGCGGCCAGCCCGAGCGTGGCCGCCGTGGCACCGGCGGCCTTCAGGATCGTACGCCTCTCAACATTCCTGCTGGTTCCCACAGTCGGGCCCTCCCCGCAGCGTTGCCGCCTGTATGAATCGTTTCAAGTAAGCGCTTGCTGGCACAAGCTACGGAGGGCTTGAGGGTGCGTCAATGATTCGGACAGGAATTTCTTGGGGGGCCGGTGGGCGGCTGGACGGGGCGGCCGGGCGGGTTGGCTCGGCGGGCGGTGCAATACCGCAGGTGAGGGGTGCGTGACCGGGGGGCCGAACATACGAACGGCCGAGGAAGGGCTTGCCTTCCGGCTGAAAGTCGCCTGTGGGGTGGGGACTTGGGGGGCGGGAGGGGGTGGTGGGGCTGGAGGTCTGGAGGTGCGCGCGGGCGGAGGTGAGGGGTCGGCAGGCTGCGCGGCAGACGCTGGGGGTGCTTGGCCGGGGCAGTGGGTGGGGTCCGTGTCAGCGCGTGAACCCGGGTCAGGGTCGGCAGGTGACCGAGAAGCGCGCCGGCCGGCACTCGGGCCACCCCGGTCAGCGCTCGCCCCAGGTTGCTCAGCAAGCGCCACCGCCACAGGTGAGGCGCCTCCGGGGCCGCCGCCCGGGCTCGCCGGCCCCTGCGCCGCCGGCGGCCTTGTGGAGCCCAGCAGCCGATGTGAAGGCGACCGGATGCCGTCGCGCGCCCCGCGCACACGACAGCGGCCCACCTGCTGTCTCGCAGGTGGGCCACTGTTTCCGGGTGGGCGATACTGGGTTCGAACCAGTGACCTCTTCGGTGTGAACGAAGCGCTCTCCCACTGAGCTAATCGCCCGGGCGCAGGGAGAACATTACCCCATGTCAGGGGGTGGCCGTGACCATGGCCGACCGCCGACGACCGGCTCCCGCACCCGCGTTGCGGATCACTGGTCCTTGATCTTCCAGGGCATCACGAGGCCGAACTTCCAGAGGTAGAAGCCGACGATGGCGGCGACGATCACCAGACCGATCGCGGTCAGCGTGATGTTGCGGCGCCGCACCTTCGGATCGAGGGCCCGATGGGCCGCCTCGGTGACCTTGCGCTTGGTCCAGCGAAGCACCAGCTGGGCCCAGACGAACTCGGTCGCCCAGATCGCCATGCCACCGAAGATCACGACCCAGCCCGGTCCGGGCAGCGGCAGCATGATGATGCCGGCGACGACGACCGCGAGCCCGATGACGAAGACGCCCACCTGCCAGCTGAGGTGCAGCATGCGGCGCGCCTTGATGAATTCCGGCGCCTTGGAGCCGAGCCCCTGCTCGCGCCCCTCGGGCGCCCCGTCGGTCTTCGTCTCGTCCGCCGCCACGGCCACCTCGCCAGGCCCGTTACTCCCCGTGTTCATACAGCCAAACCCTACCGGAGAGAAACCGGTCACCGGAATGGCGGTACCGTGCCAAGGCGCTCTCGGCCGGAAGAGTTACGTAAACACACGCAAAACACTCAGAGGGGTTTACAACGGCACCGTAGGTGGCATGTCGATTTCGCCGACGTGCGAATCCCCGAGCGCACACTGAGCGAAAGGCCCTGGCGCTTATGAACACCACGGTCAGCTGCGAGCTGCACCTGCGCCTCGTTGTGTCGAGCGAGTCCTCCCTGCCTGTCCCCGCAGGCCTGCGGTACGACACGGCCGACCCCTACGCCGTGCACGCCACCTTCCACACCGGAGCCGAGGAGACCGTCGAGTGGGTGTTCGCCCGCGACCTCCTCGCCGAGGGTCTCCACCGGCCCACCGGCACCGGCGACGTCCGTGTCTGGCCGTCGCGCAGCCATGGCCAGGGCGTCGTGTGCATCGCCCTGAGTTCGCCCGAGGGCGAGGCCCTGCTCGAGGCCCCGGCGCGGGCCCTGGAGTCCTTCCTGAAGCGGACGGACGCCGCCGTGCCTCCCGGCACGGAGCACCGCCACTTCGATCTCGATCAGGAGCTCTCGCACATCCTGGCGGAGAGCTAGGGCGAGGCCCCCTCTGAGCCGCCCGGCGCCGTCCACTCGGGGAGACGGCTCGGGCCGGGACAACCGCATACGGCATGCGCAGGCGTCGTCACCGTGGGAGACCGCGGTGACGGCGCCTGTCGTTCGTGCGGCTGCCGAACGCCGGTGAGGCGGGTCGGCGCCCCGCCTGGAGGGTGGTCCGGCTCGCCAAGCCATTACCATCGGCCAGCATCGGCGGGCACCCGCCCGACCCCCAGGCCAGGGAGCGCAACGTGCTGATCACCCACGACACCCGGTGTGCGCTCGACGCCGTGGTGGATCTGGTGAACACCGCCCCGGAGGACGACACGACCCCTGAGGGGCTGCCGGATGTCGCGGCCCTCGCGGAATTCGTGAAAGGCCACGACATCAGCGATGTCGGGGTGCTCTCGGAGTTCGACCTGTCGGCGGTGCACAAGATCCGGGGGCGGTTCGCCACGGTCTTCGCGGCCCAGGACGTTCGCAACGCGGCCACGGTGATCAACGAGCTGGTCGCCGCCGCGGGCACCACGCCCCGGCTCACGGACCACGACGGCTACGACTGGCATGTGCACTACTTCGCCCCCGGCGCCTCCGTCGCCGACCACCTGGCGGCCGACTGCGGGATGGCGCTGGCCTTCTTCGTGGTGGCCGGGGAGCAGGAACGGCTGCGGCGCTGCGAGGCCCCCGACTGCCGGCGCGCCTTCGTCGACCTCTCGCGCAACCGCTCACGCCGGTACTGCGACAGCCGCACCTGCGGCAACCGGCTGCACGTGGCCGCGTACCGGGCGCGGCGCAAGGAGGCGGCGGGCTGAGAGAGCCCGGCCAGGACTGTATGCGGTGTCCCCGGTGGGGTCCGGGGGGTGATGTGGACGCGGCCCCGGCGGGTGGCGCCGGGGACCGCGGGTTGGGCTCACAGCAACAGCAGATCGTGCAGCGAAGCGATGAGCAGCAGACACCCGATCACCGCAAGGAAGATCATCAGCGGTGGCTGGGAAAGGGCGAAAAGGCATCCGCGAGGCTCGTCCTGAGGCGGCGCGGCATCGCTCTGTGTCGTGTCCAGCATCTCGCGGCGATGATGGCGCAGGTGACGCGCTCGGCGCGATCCGGGCCCCCGAATGAACGGGAGTGCGCCGAATTCCGCGCGTTGGCTTTCAGGCCGAGATCATTTCCGCGCGGGCCGACGCGTTCTGTGTCGTTTCAGCGGTCATGCGCGGGTCATATGCCGTGCTTCTTCAGAATGGCCTCGATGTCGCTGAAGTCGTCCGACGAGCCCGCGCGAGGTGCGGAGGCGGGCTTGGCCGCCGGGCGGGCGCCCTGCCCCAGGGAGGGCGCCGAGGCCGTCGGGGCCACCGCCTCGCCGCGGGTCTCGGCCCGGGCGGCCCTGCGCTCCCGGCGAGTCCCACCGCCACGGCGGCGCTCCACGGCTCGGGTGGTCGTGAACAGCACCCAGGCCCCGCCGAGCACGACGAAGCCGGCCCACGCCGTGGGGCTGAAGGCGGTTTCGGCGGCCCATTCCACGGCGCCGGTCATCACCAGGCCGAGCGGCACGAGGGCGTAGGCCGCGATACGGGCGGCCGCGAGGTAACGCTTGCGCCAGGCCGTGACCACCGCGATGCCCAGACCGGCGGCGGAGACGGCGGCACAGACGGTCTCGGCAATCATCCGGTCCTCCAGGCGGGGCGCGATCGGGCAGGCGTCGCTTTCGTCCTCTCCATCCTGCACCTCCCGCACCCCGGCAAGCCATGCCCCGGCCTGACATCAGGGACATCTCCGGGTCGGCTCCTCCGCAGGTGCCGGTCGGTCGTACGACCCCTGCGGGCACCGGAGCGGACGCCGTGGCCGTCCCGGTTGGGGTGGCCGAGCCGGGGCTGGGAGACTGTGGCCATGAGCGACTCCCCCGCATCCGCACCCGTACGTCCGGCCGCCGTTCTCGACGTGTGGTGCGAACTCCAGTGCCCGGACTGCCGCAGCGCCCTGGCCGACCTCCGCGCCCTGCGCGAGCGCTACGGCGACCGGCTGGAGCTGCGGCTGCGGCACTTCCCGCTGGAGAAGCACAAGCACGCCTTCGCCGCCGCGCAGGCCGCCGAGGAGGCCGTGGAGCAGGGGAAGGGATGGCCGTACGTCGAGGCGGTGCTCGGCCGGGTCGAGGAGCTGGACCGTGAGGGGGAACCCTTCCTGGTCGCGGTGGCCCGTGAAATCGGCCTGGACGCGGAGGAGTTCGACACCGCGCTGATCGACGGCCGGCACATCCTGATCGTGGACGCCGACCAGGCCGAGGGCAAGGCGATCGGCGTGACCGGGACCCCGACGTACGTCATCGACGGCGAACGCCTCGACGGCGGCAAGAGCCAGGAGGGCCTGCGCGAGCGCATCGAGCAGATCGCGGACCGGCTGCTCGCCGAACAGAGGTGAGACGGCCCCGGCGGCTGTTCGGTCGACGACCACCGCGGCATGATCCCCAGCCTCGCGGCCGCCCGGGAGACGCCCGCTCACCCGGAACCCGCGCATGCTGGAGCGCAACGGCCTGATCGAGCGGACCGCGCGCCCCACGGTTCGACGCATGAGGCGAAATGGCAGGTCACAGAAGGTTCTTGTACAGCGAGTACCCCGTCGGCACATACCCGAGTGACGCGTAGAGCCGCTCGGCCGGAGTGTTGCCCGCGAAGACGTTGAGGCCGATCGCGTGCTTTCCGGCGGCCACGGCCTGGGCCTCGGCGAGCAGCATGAGGGAGCGGCCGTGCCCCTGGCCGCGGTGGCGCTCGTCGGTCTCGACATCGAAGACGTACGCCTTGTCCCCGGTGAGCGACACCCACAGGGCGCCGACCCGGGTGCCCTCGTGTTCCAGGACGCTGATCAGCACGTTCTCGGTCGCCAGGCCCTGCGGCAGCAACTGGGCGTGGTCCCGCTCCGACCTGGCCCGTGCCTCGTCCCCGGGCACTCCGCGGTCGATCCAGCTCTGGGCGTAGTCCGCGACTCCGTGATCCAGCCAGGGTCCGAACTCGGTCTCCGTCATGGGTCTGCCCAGGGTGCCCGCGGGCAGTTCGGGCGCGACGGCACCGAGTTGCTTCTCCATGCCGTAGTTGCGGCGGACGTAACCGAGTGCGGTCACCAGCCGCAGCGCGGTCTCGGCGTCGGCCGGCACTCTGAGCTCGATGCGCTTGCAGCCCCAGCCCCGCGCCACTTCCTCGGCGGCGAGCGCGGCCACGGTGCCCCGGCCGCGCCGGCGGTCCGGTTCCTCGATGCGCAGGTCGTCGATCAGAGCGACCGAGGGGCCGAAGACAGGAGACGTCGAGAGGTGTATCGCTCCGACGGGACGGCTGTTCACGCACACCTGGTAGTGGCGGGACAGCGCCCCGTCGGCGGCACGCTGAAGCGGCTCGGTCGGCCGCAGGGTCGTGGTCATCAATGGGTTTCTACCCGCCGCGACGACCTGCGTCAGCCCCATGTGCGAGGCTTTCAGGGATCTTGGTCGTGGCCGGACCGCTCGTCGAAGATCCGCATGGCCTTGGCGGTCACCGGACCCGGCGCGCCGGGCAGTTCACGGTCGTCGACGCGGTGCACGGCCTGGATGTCCCGCAGGGTGGACGTGAGGAAGACCTCCTCGGCCCGCTCGAGCACGTCCAGCGGCAGGTCGGTCTCCCTGGCTCCGGTCCACTCGACGGCCAGGGCGCGCGTGATGCCCGCGAGGCAGCCGGAGCCGAGCGGCGGGGTGTGGATCTCGCCGTCGAGGACGACGAAGACGTTCGAGCCGGTGCCCTCGCAGAGCTGTCCGACGGTGTTGGCGAACAGCGCCTCGGAGGCGCCGTGTTGGTGCGCGCGGGCCAGGGCGACGACGTTCTCGGCGTACGAGGTGGTCTTCAGGCCGGTGAGCGCGCCGCGCTCGTTGCGGGTCCAGGGGACGGTGATCACGGCTGTGGAGTCGGGGCGGCGGGTGGTCTCGCCGAGGGCCACCACGAGCGTCGGGCCGTGCTCGCCGCGGTCGGAGCCGAGCGGGCCGTGGCCGCCGGTGTAGGTGATGCGCAGCCGGCCGAGCGGCATCGGGTTGGCCTCCAGGACGGCGGCGCAGGCGCGGCGGACCTCGTCGAGATCGGGGTCGGTCAGGCCGAGGCCGCGTGCGGAGCGGGTGAGCCGGTCGAGGTGGCGGGTGAGCGCGAACGGCTTCCCGTCGGTCGCCTTCACCGTCTCGAAGATGCCGTCGCCCACGGTCAGCCCGTGGTCGAAGACGGAGACACGGGCGGACTCGGTGTCCTGCAGCCCGCCGTCGAGCCAAAGCTTCACTGCTCTCCACCTCGCAAGGATGTACCGGGTACCTGCCGTCGGCTGGGGGTCCGGGGGGTTCCCCCCGGGTCGGCACAGCACGTCAGTCCCTCTCCACTCACCTCGTACGTTCCCGACGCTACCGCGAGCAGCCGGGACGCCTTCAGTTCGGTCTCCCGCCACTCCCCCTCGGGGTCCGAGCCCCAGGTGATGCCGGCGCCCGTGCCGAAGCGCAGCATCCCTTCCGCGCGGTCGATCCAGAAGGTGCGGATGCCGACGGCCAGCTCCCCGGTACCCCGGTCGGCGTCGACCCAGCCGATTCCGCCGCAGTACGGGCCCCGCGGTGCCGTCTCCAGCGCGTCGAGGATCCGCAGCGCGCTCGACTTGGGCGCGCCGGTGACCGAGCCGGGCGGGAAGGCGGCGTCGATGAGCTCCGGCCAGCCCGCGCCGTCGCGCAGCTCACCGCGGACCGTCGACACGAGGTGGACGAGGCCGGGGTGCTTCTCGACGACGCAGAGGTCCGGGACGCTCACGCTGCCGGTGGCGCAGACACGCCCGATGTCGTTGCGGACGAGATCCACGATCATCACATTCTCGGCGTAGTCCTTCTCGAGGAGATCCGCCTCGGTGCGCCCGGTGCCCTTGATGGGTCCCGACTCGACGACCCGGCCGTCGCGGCGCAGGAAGAGTTCCGGTGACGCGGTGGCCGTCTCGACGCCGTGGACGGGCAGCCGGATCGTTCCTGCATACGGTGCCGGATTGCCTCGGGCCAGCAGGGCCGTGAGCGCGTCCACGTCCGCGTCGGGCCGGATCGGTGCGGACAGGACGCGGCAGAGGTTCGCCTGGTACACCTCGCCGGCCGCGATGTGCTCGCGGATGCGCCGCACCCCCGCCGTGTACGCGGCGCGGTCGAGCGACGACGTCCAGTCACCCTGAGCCGGCCCCCGCCAACGCCCCGGCACCGGCGCGGGAACGGGCTCTTCCCGCACGTCCCGGAAGCGGGCGCAGGTCAGACGGCCTTCGTAGTCCGCGCAGACGGCCCAGAAACCGGCGGAGTCGAGGGCCGCGGGGTCACTGGTGACGTCGAGGAGACCGGTGGCGACACGGTCGCCGAAGCGGGCGAGCGGAGGGAGGTGGGGCACGATGTCGAGTCTAGGGCGGGTGTCCTGGCGGTGACCTCGGGACGGCTTCCGGCGGCCGCTTCGGGTGCGCTATGGGGTCGCTTCGGGCGCACGTAGGGTGCGCTGACCTCGTCGTCGAGGGGACGTAGCGCAGCACGCTGCACAAACGCGTTTTTGTGCTGGCCCGGGAATCCGCTAGAGTTCATCACGTCGCCGGGACGCGGGAGCGGACCGAAACGACAGGCGGACGTAGCTCAGTTGGTAGAGCGCAACCTTGCCAAGGTTGAGGTCGCGAGTTCGAGCCTCGTCGTCCGCTCGTAGGAAACCAGGGGATCTTCCCGAACCCCTGCACTCCTGGTGGAGTGGCCGAGAGGCGAGGCAACGGCCTGCAAAGCCGTCTACACGGGTTCAAATCCCGTCTCCACCTCCAAGGACGATTAGCTCAGCGGGAGAGCGCTTCCCTGACACGGAAGAGGTCACTGGTTCAATCCCAGTATCGTCCACTGGAGCCTCACGGCTTCGATCCGCGCGATTAGCTCAGCGGGAGAGCGCTTCCCTGACACGGAAGAGGTCACTGGTTCAATCCCAGTATCGCGCACGCAGTCCCGAGGACGATTAGCTCAGCGGGAGAGCGCTTCCCTGACACGGAAGAGGTCACTGGTTCAATCCCAGTATCGTCCACACACCGAAGCCCCCAGCCCTGCGGCTGGGGGCTTCTTCGTGTGCCGGTCGACCTCAGCTGGAGAACAGCATGTGCCCGAAGCTCTTGTGGCGCTGATGGCCGTAGTGACCACCATGTCCGCCGTGTCCCCCGTGTCCACCATGCGGGGCACCCCACGCGGGAGCCTGCGGGGCGGCCGGGTACGCCTGCGGGGCCGCCGGGGGCGGTGGGGCGGGCTGGGACCACTGGGACTCGAGGCGGGTGAGCGCCTCCAGCTCGCCGTAGTCGAGGAAGATCCCTCGGCAGTTGCTGCACTGCTCGATCTGGACGCCGTTGCGGTTGTACGTGTGCATCGGCGCGTGACACTTCGGACACTGCATCGTGGGCTCAACTCCTAGCCGGTCGGTCCTGCTTCGCACGTTGCCAGGACAGACTCTGTCCGGCTGCGGTCGGTTGCACCCTACTTCGCGGAGTTCGGGACCAACTGCGGGGGGACGGGACGCATTCGGGAGCAGGCGTCCACGAGGGCCTGCTCGACCTCGTCCAGCGGCCGGTCCTGAGCGATCGCCTTCGTGAGAGCGCGGGCCGCGGTCTGCACGGTGAGGGCACGGGCCGGCACGTCCAGAGCGGGCCAGGGGTCGCCGTCTGCGGGCACGGCGGGGCCGTGTGCCTCCCGGTATGCGGTGAGGAACCGGGTCCACTCGTCGGGCGGGAGCAGCCCGCAGGCGTACCAGGCGGCGGGCCGTGCGAGGTCCCAGGCCGGGACGCCCACGCCCAGGTCGTCGACGTCGATGAGGCGCCAGGGTCCGTCGGGGGCGGGGTGGCGGACGAGCTGGCCGAGGTGGAGGTCGCCGTGGCAGAGGGTGGTGGTGTCGGGCATGGGGGCTTCCGCGCGGGCCCAGGCGGGCAGCTGGTCCCAGGCGTGCAGGATCGGTACGGCGGCGGGGTGGGGGCCTGCTTCGCGGAGGCGGGCGACGGCGAGCGCGGCTTTGAGGGGGCCGCGCATCGGGGGAAGCGGGGCCGGGGCGGGGCCGCGCACCGCGGGAAGCGGGGTCGGGGTGTCTCTCGGGGGAAGCGGGACCGCGGTGGGACCGCGGTGGAGGTGGGCAAGGAGGGTGGCCGCCGCTTCCCAGGGGGCGGCGTCCGGATCCTGGGGATCCACCGGGGCGCCGTAAGGCCAGCAGGTGACGAGACGGCCGTGGAGGACGGTCGGGGTCGGGGTGAGTGGGGGGAGGAGGATGTCGGGGAGGCCGACGGCCGTGGCGAGGCGGAGGGCGAGGTCGGCGGGGCTCGTGTCCGGGGCGTGGGCCTTGGCGACGATGTCGGCGTGGCGGACCACGGTGGCGTCGGGGCGGTCGGCGAGGGTGTCGGTCCCACAGGCGCAGTGGTCCAGGGAAGGGTGCGCGGTGCTGCGCACGCGGGCGGAGAGGGCCGGGAGCAGGGGGGTGACGGGCATGGGGCTCCCTCGGCGGCGCGTGCGGTGGACTCGTTGGTGAGGGTACGGGCAGCGGCGGGCCGTTGGGCGAAGAGGCCACGGCGCCCTCTCCCCCAGCGCCCCCGGCATCTCGCCCGGGACCCTGCCGGCGCCCGCCGGGCGTGTCCTTGATCAGCGGTCCGTCGGTGCCTCCGGAGCCCATGCCGCCCACCCTGGTCACGTCTCTCGTCAGGGGGAGCACCATGCCCGGCCCCGGAGGCCGGGCCCCCTCGCGGGGGCCCGGGGGAGAAGCCGGATACATCGTGGTGACCGCTACAGCAGGTCGCGCAGCCAGTCGATGACGGCGCGCACGACTCCCGCGACGGTGCCGCTCACGGTGGCGTTACGAAGGTCTTTGTCGGAGCGGCGGGCGCGGCGCGCCTTGCGCTTGCGGGGCATAGTCTGGGTACTTTTTCTCGTCGGTCGACTACGGGGCGACCGGCCGGTCGAGCACCAGCAAAGGTGTGGGGAGCGTTCACCGGGATCAGGTGAACAAGAAGGAACAGCACGTCGGGGGGCGGTGCGGGTGACGGACGGGGATCTGCTGGAGCCGGAACGGGCACGTGCCGAGCTGAAGCGCCTGCTGAACGACTTACTGGGGCGCAAGGGGTGGGACCAGGCCGAGCTGTGCAGGCAGTTGGAGCTCAAGGGCACTCCGCTGGCGAAGGCGACCATCAGCAACGCCCTGAATTCGAAGAAGGGGCCACCCGCCCGGGCGACCCTCGATGCCGTCGTCGCTGTGCTCGGGCCCTCGGCCGAGGAGGCCGAGACCCTGAACCGGCTGCGGATCCTGGCGGCCCGTACCCCGGATCTGCTGGACCGGTATCTGCGGGCGGCTCGGCGTGCCGCACGTGAGCACCCCTATGCCGGCGTCCTCCCCGGGACGACCCCTCCGTTGGCCTCCGTCTACATGCGCCAGCGGGCGCACCCCGACGGCGACGGGAGTCCTCGGCGACCGTTGCCGGATCCGGCCGTGCCGGGTGCTGATCAGTGGGTGCCCGGGGAGCGGATCCTGGCGAGGGACGGCAACTGCGTGGTGCTGGCAGGGCCGGGCGGCGGCAAGTCCAGCCTGCTGCGGATCGGCATGGCGGCCTCACTGGACCGCTGGCTGGGCGGTGGCACCGACGTCACCGTTCCGGTCCTGGTGCCCGCCGCCGAACTGGCCGTCGGCCGTCCGTTGCCGGAGGCGATCGCGGACTCGGCGACCTCCGAACTCAGCGCGTTCGGACTGCTGGAGAGCATCCCCGCGGAGTTCTTCCGCACCGCCCCGCGCCCGGGTGTGCGATGGCTCGTCCTGGTCGACGGGCTGGACGAGGTCACCGACCCCGAGGCGAGACAACGCGTTTTGAACGCCCTGCAGTCGATCGCGCAGGACACCGATGCCTCCCCGTACAGGTTCGTGGTGGCGACCAGGCCCCTGCCGGCCGGATCGCTCCGCACGCTGGGCAAGGCGGTGCCGCTGTTCGAGTTGCGGCCTTTCGAACCGGACGAACTCGTCGTCTTCGCCGAGCAGTGGTTCCGTCAACTCGGGCTGCCCGACCCACCCGCGCTCGCGACGGCGTTCGTGACCACCGCGAAGGACGCCGGCCTGCTCGAACTGGCCCGCACACCGCTGATGGCCACCATGCTGTGCCAGTTGCACGCGATCGATCCGGACGGGCCGTTGCCCTTCGGACGGGGCGAGGTGTACGAGCGTTTCGTGGATCTGCTGCACGGACGCCAGCACGCGGCCGGCAAGGGCGGCATCAGCGCCCAGACCGAGGCCGCCCTGGGACGGTACGGGCCCAAGGCGCTCTCCCGGGCCCACCACACGATCGACCAGCTCGTCCGCATCGCCGCACATGCGGCCGCCGAGCGGCACGGCGGCAACGAGGAGGACGTCCTTGCCATCGTCTCCTCACACGCCGACGCCGCCCGTCCCACCCGGGTCCCGCGCAGCACCTGGGACGGCTTCGTGATCGAGGTGCTGCACCGCAGTGGCCTGCTGACGGCGCACGCGGGTGAGCTCGTCTTCCTCCACCAGACCCTGCTGGAGCACCTCGCCGCCCGTCACACCGCGCACGACGACACGGCGAGCGAACGTGCCTTTCACGAGCTGTTCGAAGCCTCGTGGTCCCGGCGTCCCGCGCCGTGGTCACGCAAGAAATGGTCGCGTCCTCAGCAGGAACCCTCCTACCTCGGCTTCCTCATCGACGCATGGCGTACTCGGGGCAAGGACGTCGACCGGAGCCTGCGACGACTGGCGACGGACGGAGGGCTTGAGGGCTGCGGGTTCATCGCCGACCTCAAGGCGCTCGGTACGACCCTGCCGGACGGTGTGGTCGACGCGGCGGTCGGCACCCTCCAGGCGCTGGCCCGACGCTCCGATCCGCACGACGGCCGACGGGTGGACGCCGCGTTGTGTCTGGAGGACCTCGGGCACCAGAGCGGCCTGGACATCCTGGCCGGCCTGGCCGGCGGGTCCACCCTGCGTGGGGACCACAGGGTGGAGGCGGCCCGCAGGCTCGCCGTCCTGGGCGATCCACGCGGCCTCGACCTGTTGGCGGACCTCGCCGCGAGCTCCGCGCAGCTGACGCCGAAGGAAGCCAGGCAACGTGCCCGGGTGGCACATACCATGTTCCATTTGCTGTACGACCACCCCTTCCGCCACCAGGAGGCCGTCTTCGCCTATGGAACGCAGGTGTGCGGCATGCAACGTGTGGAAGCGGCCGCGACGCTGAGCCTGCTCGGAGACGCACGCGCCGAGGAGATTCTGGCCGACCTTGCCGCGGGATCCGGTCTCGACCTCCTCCCGGAGCACCGGGTGATCGCGGCCGGGTTCCTGGCTCCCCTCGATCGCTCACGCGCCTGCGACGCGCTGGTGGACATCGCGACCACCTCGGGGCACTGGGACCACTCACGCGTCGACGCGGGCAAGGCCCTCATGAAACTCCAAGACCCGCGAGGGCCCGGCATCCTGGAGGATCTCGCCGTCGATCCGGAGCTGGAGGAGTCCCAGCGGGCGCGAGCGGTCAAGCATCGCAAACGGTATGCGTGGTGAGCCGGGCGTTGCCGTGCGGACCGACCGTGGGCCGGGAGAATCGGGGAAAAGCAATGCCGGCGCAGCTCCCCAGCTGCGCCGGCATTTTTTGCCGTCCGCCGCACCCCCGTCCCCACGGGGTTTCATGGATGGATGTCCCCGCCCGGACCGCTCTTCCGGGCCTGGGGTCGCCGCTCAGCGCCCCAGCATCACACCCACGGACGACGCCTGTGTGGCCACTGCCTCCCAGCCGTCGAAGACGAAGAGGAGAAGGGCCGCCAGGGGAAGAGCCATGACTGTCGCCACCAGTGGGTGGCGGCGGCCCGTGCGGCGGGGGCGCGTGCGCTCCTGCGTGCGGATCATTGTCCGCGGTGCCGTGTGGGCCATGGTCCCTCTCCTGACCGTTCTTCCGTTGTGGTTGGCAGCGGCGGGTGTCTGACCTCGGGGGACGAGTGCTGCACCCGCCGCTTGACCTCAAATCTAGGCGCGGGGGGCTCCCGGGTCGTCATGCCCTCGTACCGATTGCCGGGCCTCCCGGAGGATGAGCCGTGACCTGCGGAGTACTCCTCTGGGTGGAGACGCGGTCCTAGGTCTCGGGGTCTTCCCGGAGGGGCTGTCCGGTCCGGCCCGCTTTTTCCGAGCTGTCCTCGCGGGGGACCGGCTGCTCGACCAGTGCCAGGACCCGGTTCGCCATGAAGCGCGCCGTTCGCACGACGGATCCGTTCCGGGTGACTTCGCTCACTTCCACGACACCTCGGCGTACCGCCGTCTCCACTCGGCGGCCGGCCCGGCTCGCCACCACCTCGTACGTACGTGTTGTGTCCCCTGCGTCCACGACTATCTCCACGCGGTCACCCTTCACGCGTCCAATCCCCCTTCTTCGACGAGTGGTTGGGGTCAGCGGCAGGGCAAAGCAACCCGGATCGCCCCTCCTTTGACCACCCTTCGAGTTTCCCACCCGGCACTGACAATCGACCGGGCCGAGAGGGCGCGGCCTCTGCGCGCGAGCGGCTGTGGAAACGTAAGCTGTGCCACGTCACACGGACCGGGCAGCGGGGATGAACATGGCGATGATGCGCCTGAGGCGCGAGGACCCGCGCGTCGTCGGCTCGTTCAAGCTTCACCGACGGCTCGGCGCCGGCGGGATGGGCGTTGTCTATCTGGGCTCCGACAAGAAGGGACAGCGGGTCGCCCTGAAGGTGATCCGGCCCGATCTGGCGGAGGATCAGGAGTTCCGTTCGCGGTTCGCGCGTGAGGTCTCGGCGGCGCGACGGATCAGGGGTGGGTGCACCGCCCGGCTGGTGGCGGCGGATCTGGACGCCGACCGGCCGTGGTTCGCCACACAGTACGTGCCCGGGCCCTCGCTGCACGACAAGGTCATGGAGGAAGGGCCGCTGGGGGCCGCGCAGGTCGCCGCCATCGGGGCCGCCCTGTCCGAGGGGCTGGTCGCCGTCCACGAGGCCGGGGTCGTCCACCGGGATCTGAAGCCGTCCAACATCCTGCTCTCCCCGAAGGGCCCGCGGATCATCGACTTCGGTATCGCCTGGGCCACCGGCGCCTCCACGCTCACCCACGTCGGTACGGCCGTGGGCTCCCCCGGCTTTCTCGCGCCGGAGCAGGTGCGCGGTGCCGCGGTCACCCCGGCGACGGACGTGTTCTCGCTCGGCGCCACGCTCGCCTACGCCTCGATGGCCGACTCCCCCTTCGGGCACGGCAGTTCCGAGGTGATGCTGTACCGCGTCGTGCACGAGGAGGCGCATCTGAACGGCGTGCCGGACGCCCTGGCCCCGCTCGTCCGGGCGTGTCTGGCCAAGGATCCGGAGGAACGGCCCAGCACCCTCGACCTCTCCCTGCGCCTGAAGGAGATCGCCGCCCGCGAGGCCCAGGGCACGACGGACGGGCGGCCGCCCGCGCCGCGCGCCGGTGAGGCGGACCGGCCCACCGGGCGGCTCCACGACACCACCTACCCCGACCGCACGCAGCGGCGACCGCAGGGACAGCCGGGCGCGCCGGGAACTCCGGCCCCCCGCGGTGCGGCCACCCCCTCGCGCGGACCGGCGCCGGTGCGTGGCGGCGGGGCTCCCTCACGCGGGGGCGGTCCCTCGCAGGGCACCGCTCCGTCACGCGGTGGCAGCGCCTCGCGGGGCGGCAGTGCCCCACGGGGTGGGGGTGCCGCGTCGTCCCGGTCGGGGGCACGGCCCTCGCCCGCCTCACGGAACACACCTCTCCCCCGCTCCCGTACCGGAGGCACGGGGGGCCGTCCCATGCCACGCAGCGGTACCGGTCGTCCGGCTCCCAGGACCACGGGGACCGGGCGGCGCCCGGCCAATCCGCGCCTGCTCCGGCAGCGGCTGTTCGTCTTCGTCGTGGTGACGCTGCTCGTCGCGCTCGGCATCGGCGTGGTGCAGGGCTGTCAGGGGCCGGCCCGAGGGCTCGGGGGCGGCGGTGTCGGTGGCGGTGACGTCGTACGCCAGGGGCAGGCGGAGCACGTACAGGGGGAGCAGGCGCGGCAGGACGCCGTACCGCAGAAGCACGCGCAGCAGGACGGCGTACGACCATGAACGGCCGGAGCCTGCGGGGCTAGTGCCCCGACAGGCAACGTTCGCCCCGTCGCGACACCCGGCACGCCCTCTCGCCGCACCGGCCGAAAACCCAAGTACATCCAGTACGAGGGCTTCCGGCCGACACGCCGAGAGCACGCTCCCCCACTCTCGGCTTCGCTCGAGCGGGAGGGACCCCCACGACGCCGCTCCTTGACGGGCAAACGTTGCCTGCCGGGGCCCTAGCCCATGGGGCGGCCCGTCGCCACCGCGTAGAAGGCGACCGCTGCCGCGGCGCCGACGTTGAGGGAGTCGACGCCGTGGGACATGGGGATGCGGACCCATTCGTCGGCGGCGACCAGGGCCTGGGTGGACAGGCCGTCGCCCTCGGCGCCGAGCATGAGGGCGACCCGGTCCATCCTGTGGGGGGCCGCCTCGTCGAGGGACCTGGCCTTGTCGTCGGGGGTGAGGGCGAGCAGGGTGAAGCCCGCCTCGCGGACGGAGTCGAGGCCCTTGGGCCAGGTGTCGAGGCGGGCGTACGGGACGGAGAAGACCGCGCCCATCGAGACCTTCACGCTGCGGCGGTAGAGAGGGTCCGCGCAGTCCGGGGAGAGCAGGACCGCGTCCATGCCCAGGGCGGCCGCGGAGCGGAAGATCGCGCCGATGTTGGTGTGGTCGTTGACCGACTCCATGACGACGACGCGGCGGGTGGTCCGCAGGAGTTCGGCCGCCGTAGGCAGCGGCTTGCGCTGCATGGACGCCAGGGCGCCGCGGTGCACGTGGTAGCCGGTGACCTGCTCGGCCAGTTCGGGGCTGACCGCGTAGACGGGGGCCGGGAGCTCGTCGATGACGTCGCGCATGACGTCGACCCACTTGGCGGAGAGCAGCATCGAGCGCATCTCGTAGCCCGCTTCCTTGGCCCTTCTGATGACCTTCTCGCCCTCGGCGATGAACAGGCCCTCGGCGGGCTCGCGCTTGCGGCGCAGCTCGACGTCGGTCAGGCCCGTGTAGTCGCGCAGGCGCGGGTCGTCGGGATCCTCAACGGTGATGAGATCGGCCACAGGGTGATACTGCCTTGTCCTGGGTGCGGTGCCAACGGCTTGGTACGGACTGGTTACCCGGGGTTACTCGGTGGTCCGCGGCCCCACCGTGACGACCTCGCCGATGACGATGACCGCCGGGGGTTTCACGTCCTCGGTGCGGACCGTCTCCGCGACCGTCGCGAGGGTCGCGTCGACCCGGCGCTGGGCGGCCGTCGTGCCCTCCTGGACGAGGGCGACGGGGGTGTCGGCCGGCTTTCCGTGCGCGACGAGCGTCTCCGCGATCTTGCCGATCTTGTCGACGCCCATGAGGACCACCAGCGTGCCGGTGAGCTTGGCCAGGGACGGCCAGTCGACCAGCGAACGCTCGTCGTCGGGGGCGACATGGCCGCTGACCACAGTGAACTCGTGCGCGACGCCGCGGTGGGTGACCGGGATGCCGGCCGCGCCCGGGACCGAGATCGAGCTGGAGATGCCCGGGACGACCGTGCAGGTGATGCCGGCCTCGGCGAGGGCCTGGAGCTCCTCCATGCCGCGGCCGAAGACGTACGGGTCGCCGCCCTTCAGCCGTACGACGGACTTGCCCTGCTTGGCGTGCTCGATCAGCGCGTTGTTGATGGCCTCCTGGGCCATGTAGCGGCCGTACGGGATCTTCGCCGCGTCGATCACCTCGACGTGGGGCGGGAGTTCGGCGAGGAGGTCGCGCGGGCCGAGGCGGTCCGCGATGACGACGTCCGCCTCGGCGAGGAGGCGGCGGCCGCGGACCGTGATCAGGTCAGGGTCACCGGGGCCGCCGCCGACGAGGGCGACGCCCGGGGTGCGGGTGCGGTGGTGGGGGGCGACGAGGGTGCCGTCGCGCAGGCCCTCGACGACGGCGTCGCGGATGGCGGCGGTGTGGCGGGGGTCGCGGCCGCGGGCGTCGGAGGTGAGCACGGCGACCGTGACTCCCTCGGAGGTCCCGGTGGCGGGGGTCCAGGCGGTTGCCTGGTCGGCGTCGTCGGAGCGGACGCACCAGACACGGTGGCGCTCCGCTTCGGCCGAGGCGTGGGTGTTGGCTTCGGTGTCGCTGGTGGCGATCAGGGCGTACCAGGCGTCGGCGAGGTCGCCTTCGGCGTAGGGGCGCCGGTGCCAGGTGATCTCGCCTGAATCGGCCATGGCCTCGACGGAGGGGGTCGCTTCGGGGGACACGAGGTGGATGTCGGCGCCGGCTGCGATCAGTGCGGGGAGGCGGCGCTGGGCTACCTGGCCGCCGCCGAGGACGACTACTCGGCGGCCGGTGAGGCGGAGGCCCACGGGGTAGGCGGGGTGTTCGGCCATGAGGTGCGGCTCCTGTTGCGGCGGCGGTGCGGTAGCCCTGACGTGCGGATTTTACGGCGTGGGTGGGTCGGGCGGTTCAGGTGTCCGGTGGCTGGGCGTCGTTGCCGGGTGCACAACCGCGGCGCGTGGCACAGGGGAGCCGGGGTTGCAGTTCCCGGGTCCCCACCCACCGCCTACTTCTCCGTGACCCCCGCCGAGTCGAACGTCGCCACCTCGTGCATCGCTCTCGCCGTGCTCTGGACCAACGGGAGGGCCAGGAGGGCGCCGGTGCCCTCGCCGAGGCGGAGGTCGAGGTCGACCAGAGGGCGGAGGCCGAGTTTGTTGAGGGCGGCCACGTGGCCGGGTTCGGCGCTGCGGTGGCCTGCGATGCAGGCGGCGAGGACCTCGGGAGCGATGGCGCGGGCCACCAGGGCCGCGGCGCCGGCGCTGACGCCGTCGAGGATCACCGGCGTACGCAGGGAGGCGCCGCCGAGGAGGAGGCCGACCATCGCCGCGTGTTCGAAGCCGCCGATCGCGGCGAGGACGCCGATGGGGTCGGCCGGGTCCGGCTGGTGGACGTCGAGGGCGCGGCGGACGACCTCGGTCTTGCGGGCGAGGGTCTCGTCGTTGATGCCGGTGCCGCGGCCGGTGACCTCGGCGGGGTCGGCGCCGGTGAAGACCGAGATGAGCGCAGCGGACGCCGTGGTGTTGGCGATGCCCATCTCACCCGTGAGCAGCGCCTTGTTGCCGGCCGCCACCAGGTCGCGGGCCGTCTCGATGCCCACCTCGATGGCCTGCTTGGCCTCCTCGCGGGTCATCGCGGGTCCGGTGGTCATGTCGGACGTGCCCGCGCGGACCTTGCGGGGCAGCAGGCCGGGGGTCGCGGGGAGGTCCGCCGCCACGCCCACGTCCACGACGCAGACCTCGGCGCCGACCTGCGTGGCGAACGCGTTGCAGACCGCGCCGCCGCCGAGGAAGTTGGCGACCATCTGGGCCGTCACCTCCTGCGGCCACGGGGTGACACCCTGCGCGTGCACGCCGTGGTCACCGGCGAAGATCGCGACGGCCGCGGGCTCCGGGATCGGCGGCGGGCACTGGCGGGACAGGCCGGACAGCTGAGCGGAGATGATCTCCAGCATGCCGAGCGCGCCGGCCGGCTTGGTCATGCGCTTCTGCCGCTCCCAGGCCTCGCCGAGCGCCTTGGCGTCCAGCGGGCGGATCTGCGCGACGGTCTCCGCGAGCAGGTCGTGCGGCTCCTCGCCGGGCAGCGCGCGACGGCCGTACGTCTCCTCGTGGACCACCCACGACAGCGGACGGCGCTTGGACCAGCCCGCCTGGAGCAGCTCGGGCTCGTCCGGGAACTCGTCGACGTAACCCACGCAGAGGTAGGCGACGACCTCGAGGTGCTCGGGCAGGCCGAGGGCGCGGACCATCTCGCGCTCGTCGAAGAAGCTGACCCAGCCGACGCCGAGGCCCTCGGCACGGGCCGCGAGCCACAGGTTCTCCACCGCGAGCGCGGAGGAGTACGGGGCCATCTGCGGCTGGGTGTGACGGCCGAGGGTGTGGCGGCCGCCGCGGGTGGGGTCGGCGGTGACGACGATGTTCACCGGGGTGTCGAGGATGGCCTCGATCTTCAGTTCCTTGAACTGCTTCGCCCGGCCCTTGGGGAGGGACTTCGCGTAGGCCTCGCGCTGGCGCATGGCCAGTTCGTGCATCGTGCGCCGGGTCTCGGCGGAGCGGATGACGACGAAGTCCCAGGGCTGGGAGTGGCCCACGGAGGGTGCGGTGTGGGCCGCCTCCAGGACGCGGAGCAGCACCTCGTGCGGGATGGGGTCACTGCGGAAGCCGTTGCGGATGTCTCGGCGCTCACGCATGACCTTCAGGACGGCCTCGCGCTCGGCCTCGTCGTAGGCGGGCGCGGCCGGGCCGGTGGACTGAGTTGTTTCTTCCACTGCGGCCTTGCTCTCTTCCTGGTCGGCGGCCCTGGTGTCCAGGTCCTCCGCGTTCTGTACGACGTCGGGGTCGGGCTCCGGGTCGGCCGCGCGAGGGGCGGGGACCGTGGCCACGTGTCCCTCCGGGGGGAGGGTGATGGGGTGGGGCGGGGTCGGGGCCAGGTGCGGGGTCGTCGGCACGGAGCCCTCGACCGGGACGAACTGGCCCAGGGGCTGCTCCTGTTCGGGACCTGCGGGGACGGCGCCGGGGAGGACGAATGCGTTCTCGCCGGTGCCGGGGCCGGTGACCTGGTCGGGTGCCGCTTCCGTGGGGTGGTCGGGCGCCGTGCCGGTGACGTCGGTGGCGTCGGCCGGGGGGTGCGGCTGGTGGGGCTGGTGGGGCTGCGCAGCTTCGGCGTCCGTGGCGGGCTCCGTCACATGGGTGGGCGCCTGTTCTACGCCTTCCACGTCGGCGGCTTCCGCGCTGGTCGGCTGCGCGAGCTGCTCCGGCTGCGGTACGAGCTGCGGGTCCGTCTCCGGGAGAGAGGCAGTGACCGGCACCGGCATCTGCTGCGGGCCCTGGCCGGGATGCGGGGGCGGGGCGTCCGGGAGGAGTTGTCCGTCCGGGGCCGACTGCATTCCCTGGTCCGGCGCGGCTTGGTCCTCAGTGGCCTGGGCCTGCGTGGCCTGGGCGGCCTCCGTCGGCTGAGGGGACGGCTCGGCGGGGGCAGCGAGGGGGGCGGCTGCGGCGGGGAGCACGGAGCCGTCCGCGGGGTGCGGCGGGTCGGCCGTTCCGGCTGCCGCCGGGAAGAGCGTGGCCTCGGGCGTGGGGAGCGCGGGCGCGTCCGGGGCGGGGGCGACCGTCTCCGGCGCGGGGGCGGTGGCCTCGGGCGCGGGGATACTGGCTTCAGGCGTGGGGGTGACGGCTTCAGGCCCGGGGGTTGCGGCTTCAGGGGCGGGTGCGGTCGCGGCGGGCACTGCTTCTTCGGCAGTGGTCACGCCGAGTGCGGTCGCCTCGGACGCGGGAATGGCTGCGTCGGGTGCGGTCGCCTCGGACGCAGGGGTGGCTGCGTCGGGTGCGGTCACCTCCGGCGCAGGCCCGGCTGCATCAGGTGCGGTCGCCTCCGGCGCAGCCGCGACACCGCCCGGTTCGGACGGCTCAGCTTCAAGCGTGGCTGCGCCTGGTGCGGACAGCTCAGGAGCAGCCCCTTCCGCACCGGCTGCGGCCACCTCAGGTGCGGGCGCTGTCCCCGGTGTGGTCGGCTCAGGAGCAGACACCGCTGCTCCCGCTTCCTCCGCGGCCTCCTGAACGACGGCGTCAAGGGCAGACCCTGTGTCCGCCGCACCGCCCTGCTCGGATACCTCCGCCGCCTCGGGTACGGCCGACTCTGCCGCCGGAGCGTTCTCGGGGACGACGGCTCCCTCAGCAGCGTGCGGAGCCTCCGGAACAGCTCCTTCAGCAGCGTGCGGGTTCTCCGCCCCTACCGTTGCAGGGGCAGGCGCGGTCTCGGCAACGGTTCCTTCAGGGCCCTGCCCGGTCTCCGGTACGGCGTTCCCGGCGTCGTCCGCCGAGGTGTGCACGGGCTCGGGGGTCTGTTCCGCCTCGGGCGCCTGCGCGGCTTCCTGGTGGACGTCGGAGATGGGTCCGGCGTCAACGGGTGTGGCGGGCCAGGGCACGTCCGCCGCAACAGCCGCAGCCTCGCCGGGCACCTGGACGCCCTCAGCGACGGCGGCGTCCCCGGGCACCTGCCCGGACTCACCGTCAGAAGCACCTTCGGCCGCCTCGGTCTCGGCCTCGGCCTCGCCGGTCACGGCACCACCGTCGGCAGCAGGCGCAGCCTCTGGAGCGGCACCCTCAGCCACCTGACCGGCGCCTTCGACGACCGGCCCGTCCGGAACAGCGCCCTCGGCAAGCGCCTCGGCACTCCCGGTCGTCTCGCCGGCGCCCTCTGCGACCGGCCCGGCCGCCGACGCACCGTCGGCGACGTCCCCGGCCGTCTCCCCCGGCTCGGCAACCGCCGCAGGCCCGGCAACGGCGTCCGCCACCCGGGCCTCGGCAGCTCCGGCAGCTCCGGCAGCTCCGGCAGCCACATCGTCTCCGGCAACCGGCGCCGCGGCGGCCCCCGCCTCCGCCGCGTACGCCGACTGCGGAGCCGTAGCGGCCACCGCCTCCGTCGCGACCCGGGTCACGAGCGCCTGGGCCGCGCCCACCGGCTCGACCGCGGGCTCCGCTGCCGGAACAACCGTTTCGGCAGGCGTGGCCCCCGCGCTCACCTGGGCCTGCGCCACGGCCTGCGCGCCCCACGGCGCCGCGCCCTGAGGGGGCACGTCGAGGTACTCGGGGCCGGTCGTCGGCGGGCCCGGGTGGCGCACCGGGGCGCCCGCGGGGCCGCGGTCGGCGAGGGAGCGGACCGGGCTGGCGGAGGCGTCGGGGATGGCCGGCCCGAGGTGCAGGGGGCGGCGGGGCGGGACCGGGGCCGAGGGAGGCGTCGGGCCCGGCAGGCGGACGGCGCTGAGGTCCACGGCGCCGCTGTCACGGCCGGACATCTCGTGCGGGCCGGGTTCGTGGACGGCCTCGACCACCGGCTCGGGAGCCGGCGGGGCGACCTCGTTGCCCCAGGCGCTCTGGGCGCCCGGCAGCAGCAACAGGTCCTCGTCCTCGGCGGTGGTCTCGGAGAGGTAGGCATACGCGCCGGGTGCGGAGACGCCCGGCTGTTCCACCGTGCCTGCGCTCTCCGGCAGTCCCTCGCCCGGGACCTGGCCGGTGTCCGTCATGCGTACCCCTCGCCCATCGGTTAGTGCTCCTACGACCAGCTCACCCGGAACGGCGCACCGACCGCCCCGTAGTGAAGAACGAGCGTGCGTGCCCAGCGGCACGAACGACCCGCCCGGAAAAGGCGACAAAGCCATTCAGTGGCATTGTCCCGGTCGTCCCCCCGTCACGACAGCTTGATCCGCAACGGCCCGCTGTGGACTGCGCCACGTTGCGCGTCCTCCGGTTCTGCCGTACCACACCCACCCCAAAAGGGGCGTGTTTTCCGGACATTGGCGAACGAAGTTCCGGACGCCCGGTGCGGTACAACGATCGGCCAGCCTACCGCGCGCGGTACGACAACAGGATCACGGGGCGCGATCCGGCAGTACCCCGCTGAGCAGGAACGAGACGCTCCGCTCCTTCTCCGTCCAGGCCCTGATGTCGAGTTCCACGGACTGCAGCAGGGCGCACTCGGCGACGTAACCGTGCTCGGTCAGGGTGCGGCCGACGAGTTCGGCGGAGTCGCGGCTCACGGCGTGCGCGACGATGCGCTGGGGGCGCCGGTCGGCGACCGCGGAGACCACCGCCGCTCCCCCGCCGCCGACGCGGACGACGTCCGGTTCGGGCAGGTTCTCCAGGATGTGCGGGGCGGCGCCGTGGACGATCTGGAGCTGGACGCCGAAACGGCGTGCGGCGGCGTCGGTTCGGGCGCAGGCGCGCGGGTCGAGGTCGACGGCGAGGACGGCGGCGCCGGCCCGGGCGGCCTCGACGGCGAAGGCACCGCCGCCGCAGCCGATGTCCCACACGAGGTCGCCGACGCGCGGTCCGAGACGGGCGAGTTGGGCGGCGCGGAGCAGGTCCGTCTCGCCCTCGCCGAGCTGTCCGCCGTACGCCTCGGCGGGGAGGGCCCAGCCGCGCGGGCCGGTGCCGGGGTCGCGTCCGGAGATCCAGCCGCCGTCCCCGCCGACGCCGACGGGGCCGCCGATGACGATGACGACGTTGGGGTCGCGCCAGGTGTGGTCGGCGGCCTTGTCGGAGGTGACGACGGTGACCTGTTCGCGCGAGGTGCCGAGTTCCTCGCAGATGACGAAGGTGCGGTGGACGCCCTCCAGGAGCAGGCCGAGTTCGGCGGGGCCCGCGCCGGGTGAGGTGAGGACGGCGACTTTGGTGTGGGCCCGGCATACGTTCACCGCGCGTCGCAGGGTGCGGCGGTGTGCGACGACCACCTGGGCGTCGTCCCAGGGCATGCCGGCCCGGGCGAAGGCGGCGGCGACGGAGGAGACGGCGGGGACGACCTCGACCTCGAGGCCGAACTCGGGCGCGCGCAGGGTCCGTACGACACCGAAGAAGCCGGGGTCGCCGTCGGCGAGCACGACCGTGCTGCCGCGGTGGGCGGCGATACGGCGGGCGGCGAGGGAGACGCTGCCGAGGCGGATGCGTTCGGCGGCGGGCGGCACCTCGGGCAGCGTCAGGTGATGGGCTGCGCCGGCCACGAGCGTGGCGGCGCCCAGGGCGGCGCGTGCCGCGGCGGTCAGCGGCGAGCCGTCCCAGCCGATCACCGTGACCCGGTCGGCCATCGTCGTCAGTCTCCTGGAGGTTTCACGCAGGTCGTCAGCGGCCGGCCCGTGGGCGGGCGGGCTCCGTGAGACTACCTGGTCGCGCCGGGAGCGAGCGGACGCGGTGGTGCCCGCCTCGGTCCAGCTGGGTCAGTTCCAGTCGGAGTAGGTCGTGAATCCGCCGCTGTCGGCGAGCTGCTCCCCCGCGCCCTCCAGATCCTCCGGCAGGAGGCTCCACACGATGAAGTCGGTGCGTACGTCGATCCACGTGTCGTCCTCGGCACGGGTGCGGGCTATACAGGCGTTACGCAGCACGCCCTCGCTGATACAGCCGATCTTCTGGGCGACCTGCTGGGAGGCGGTGTTGTCGGCCGCCGTGCGCAGTTCGATGCGTTCGAACTTCTGGTCCGTGAAGAGCCACTGGGCGGTGGCGAGGGCGGCCTCGGAGGCGTAGCCCTCGCCGCGGGCCCAGGGGGCGACGATGTACGACAGCTCGGTGGAGCGTACGTGCCAGTTGGTCTTGCCGAGTTGGATGATGCCGACCAGGCGCTGGGTGAGGAACTCGGTGACCGCGAGGTCGAGGCCGCGTCCCGCGGTGCGCTCGGTGGGCGCGTACTCGGTGATCCAGGTGAGGGCGCCGTCCTCGGTGAAGGGCTGCGGGACGTCGGTCCAGGCCGCGACCTGCTCGTCGTTCATCATCGCGGTCAGGGCGGCGACGTCGTCCTCGTCAAGGGGACGCAGCACCAACCGCTCCGTGCTGATGGAGATGTTGGGGAAGGTGCTCGTCATGCGCCGCTCCGTAAACTTCGAAACCTTCAGGGCCTGCTGAACTGCCCAGCATGCAGCATGAAAGCACCGAACCGCACCCCTGGGGTCCACTCCCGGTGAGGGAGCGGACCCCGTGAGTGGCCGAGCGGGGGGCCGACGGCTCAGAAGGACGGAAGGACCGAGCCGGCGTACTTGTCCTCGATGAACTTCTTCACCTCGGGCGAGGTGAGGAGCTTGGCGAGCTTCTTGACGCGCGGGTCCTTCTCCTGGCCCTCCTTGACGGCGAGGAAGTTGCCGTAGGGGTTGTCCTTGGGGGACTCCAGGACGAGGGCGTCCTTCGAGGGCTTCAGGTCGGCCTCGATGGCGTAGTTGCCGTTGACGACGGCGGCGTCCACGTCGTTCAGGGAGCGCGGGGTCTGGGCCGCCTCCAGCTCCTTGAACTTGAGCTTCTTGGGGTTCTTGGCGATGTCCGCGGGGGTCGCCGAGTTGCCCGCGCCGTCCTTGAGGGTGATGAGGCCGTGGGCCGCCAGCAGCTTCAGGGCGCGCACCTCGTTGACGGTGTCGTTGGGGACGGCGACGGTGGCACCGCTCTTGAGTTCGTCGACCTTCTTGAACTTGTTCGAGTAGAGGCCGAGGGGCTCCAGGTGGACCGTCACGACGGGCACGATGTGGGTGCCGTTCTTCTTGTTGAAGTCGTCGAGGTACGGCTGGTTCTGGAAGTAGTTGGCGCCCACGGAGCCGTCCTCCGTCGCCGTGTTCGGCGTGACGTAGTCGGTGAACTCCTTGACCTCCAGATCGAGGCCCGCCTTCTTCGCCAGGTTGTCCTTGACGAAGTTGAGGATCTCGGCGTGCGGCGTGGGGCTCGCGGCGACGATCAGCGGGCCGTCGGTGGAGGCGGAGTCCTTGTCCCCGCCGCAGCCGGTGAGCCCGAGGGTGAGGGCTCCGGCGGCGAGGACGGCAGTGGTGAGCTTGGCGGTGTTACGCACGAAAAGTGCCTTTCCTTATGGGTGGTACGGCCCCGTGTGGGGTGAACGGGGAGTCTGGGGGGGCGGGCCGAGCGCTCGGGCGGCAGGCCGTGCGCTCAGGCGACCTTGCTGATGTCCGCGGCCGCGGACTCCTGGGCCTTGAGCAGCCGCAGCTTCGGCGCGGGACCCGAACGGCCGCCGCGGTGGTGCAGGGAGCGGGCCGCGTAGTCGCCGGCGAACTGGATGACCGAGATGACGACGGCGAGGATCGCGACGGTGATCCACATGAGGTCGGCCTCGAAGCGCTGGTAGCCGTAGCGGATGGCGATGTCGCCGAGGCCGCCGGCGCCGACCGTGCCGGCCATCGCGGAGTAGCCGATGAGGGCGACGATCGTGGTGGTGGTGCTGGCGATCAGCGAGGGCAGAGCCTCGGGGACGAGGACCTTGCGGACGATGGTCCAGGTGTTGCCGCCCATCGACTGCACGGCTTCGACGAGCCCGCCGTCCACTTCGCGGACAGCCGTCTCGACGAGGCGCGCGAAGAACGGGATGGCTCCGACCGCGAGCGGCACGATGGCGGCCTCGCGGCCGATGGTCGTCCCGGTGATGGAGCGCGTGAAGTCCATCAGCGCGACCATCAGGATGATGAACGGCAGCGAGCGGGCGACGTTCACGATCTGCCCGATGACCTTGTTGGCGACGACGTTCTGCAGCAGTCCACCCCGGTCGGTGAGGACGAGCAGGACGCCGAGCGGAAGCCCGCCGACGACGGCGATGAGTGTGGACCAGCCCACCATGTAGAGCGTGTCCCAACAGGCCTGGGACAGCAGGGGCTGCATCTGGGACCAGGTCACTTGGCGCCCTCCTTCACCAGCACGGGCTCCTGGGCCGCGTTGTCGACGACGTCGATCTGCAGGCCCTGTTCGCGCAGGAAGCCGATGGGCACGACGTTGTCCTCGTAGTGGCCGGGCAGTTCGATGCGCATCCGGCCGACCTGGAGGCCGCCGACGGTGTCGATGGCGGCGCCGAGGATCGATATGTCGATGTTGTAGGTGCGCGAGAGCTGGGAGATGACGGGCTGGGTGGCGGCCTCGCCCTGGAAGGTGACGTCGACGACGGTGCGGTCGTCACCGGTGGCGTCGCCGGCGACGGGGAAGAGGGCGGAGGCCAGTTCGGAGCCCGGGGTGGCGAGCAGCTCGCTGACCGTGCCGGACTCGACGATGCGGCCCCGCTCCATGAGGGCGGCCGAGTCGCAGATGCTCTTGACGACGTCCATCTCGTGGGTGATGAGCAGGACGGTCAGGCCCAGTTGCCGGTTCAGGTCGCGCAGCAGCTGGAGTATGGAGCGGGTGGTCTCCGGGTCGAGGGCGCTGGTGGCCTCGTCGGAGAGCAGCACCTTGGGGTCGCCGGCGAGGGCGCGGGCGATGCCGACGCGCTGCTTCTGGCCGCCGGACAGCTGGGCCGGGTAGGCCTTGGCCTTGTCGGCGAGACCCACCAGGTCGAGGAGTTCGAGCGCCTTGCGGGAACGTTCCTTCCCCGACTTGCCGAGGATCTCCAGCGGCAGCTCGACGTTGTCCTGCACGGTCCGCGTGGAGAGCAGGTTGAAGTGCTGGAAGACCATGCCGATCCGGCTGCGCGCCTGCCGCAGCTCGCGGCCGGCGCGGGGTCCGCGGCCGGCGAGCGCGGTGAGGTCCTGGCCGGCGACGGAGACCGTGCCGGAGGTGGGGCGCTCCAGGAGGTTGACGCAGCGGATGAGCGAGGACTTGCCGGCGCCGGACTGGCCGATGACGCCGTACACCTCACCCTCGCGGACGTGCAGATCGACGCCGTCGAGGGCGGTGACCTCGCGTCCGCGTGAGCGGTAGACCTTGGTGAGGCCCGATGTGGTGATCACTGGGGGTTTCCGTCACTGTCGAGTGGGCGGGCGTGGGTGTGCCCGCGCATGGGGGCATACGGACCGCGCACGGTTCTCGTATGTGCCGTGCTACCGGGGAGAACGTGTGCGCGGGGCGGCTTCAGTCACGTACGGCATACGCGCACGGACATGCCACAGCGGCTCGCTTCGGGGCGCGAGGCTCGGGGGTGGTGCAGGGGCCCTCTAGAAGGCGCACATTCGACACATACAACGAGCACCGGGCGTCAGGGTCGCCTCGGTCGCAGGGATGCGGCAGCTCGTGGTGGTCATGCGATCAGTAAAGCAGACGTATGGTCCTGACCGAGCACGGCTGTCCGCATCTTGGACGGTGGTGGACAGGGGGCGGCTACGTGCGGCGGGCCCGGTGTGCGTAGCCGGTGACCAGTGCCGACAAGACGTGCAGGTTCTTGATCGACAGGGCCGGTCGGCGGCCGTGGACCCGGTGCGCTGTGGTCAATGCCACGGCCGTGGGCCCGGCCGCAGGGGTCCGTTTCGGCCGTAATAAGGTCACTGCATGCTTGATGCCCTGACGCTGGTGACCGGCGTCGCCGCGCTGCTGCTGGCCGCCTGGTGCGGCTGGGCGGCCTACCGCGACCAGTCGACGAAGGACTGGCACTTCATCGGGATGGCCGTGGTCACGTTGCTGGCGCTGGTCCAGCTGGTGATCGGGATCGTGCAGCTGGCGCGGGGCGAGAAGCCTGAGCAGGGTACGACGATCTTCGTGTCCTATCTCCTGGGCGCGTTCTTCTGCATCCCGGCGGCGGGGTTCATGTCACTGGTCGAGCGGACGCGGTGGGGATCGGTGACGGCCGCCGCCGGCGGTGTGGTGCTCGCGGTGCTGGAGGTGCGGCTCTATGACATCTGGGGTGGGTGAGATGGAGGCAGCCAGGACGCGGTTGATCGGCGGGCCGGGCATCGTGCTGGTGTGGCTGTACGGCGTGATGGTCGTCGGTGCGGTGTCGCGGTCGGTGTACCAGATCGCGACGGAGTTCGACCGGGCGCCGCTGGCCTATTCGCTGTCTGCGGTCGCGGGTGTGGTGTACGGGTTCATCACGTACACCTTGGTGCGGGGCGGGGAGACTGCGCGGAAGGCGGCACAGGTCTGCTGCGCGGCTGAGCTGCTGGGCGTGCTGGTCGTGGGTACGTGGACCCTGGTTGAGCCGTCCGCCTTTCCCGACGCGACCGTCTGGTCCAAGTACGGGATGGGGTACGTCTTCATTCCCGTGCTGTTGCCTTTGTCCGCGCTGTATTGGCTGCGGAAGGCTCGCGGGCAGCAAGAGGGTGCCTGAGGGGCGTCGGCGAGTGCGGGCCGCATGTTGCTGGTCGCGCCCACGCGGCGGAGCCGCACGTTGATACAGCCCCGCGCCCCTTTCGGGGCGCGTTTCGCTCAGGCCGTTTGTGCGTATGCTCCCGCCGGCTTCTCCAGGACGATCATCGGGACTCCGTCCGCGCCCTTTGACGTGCCGACCGTTTCGTAGCCCACGCGGCGGTACAGGCGGAGGTTGCCCTCGCTGCGGTGGCCCGTGTGGAGGCGGAACTTCGTGGCGCCGCGTTCCTCGGCGAGGGCCGACTCGGCGGCGCGCAGGAGCCTCGCGCCGATGCCGTGGTGCTGGAGGCGGGGGTGGACGCAGAGCTTGCCGATGGAGGCGGCGCCGTCCTCGGTGACGCTGCCACGGACCGAGCCGACGACCTCCTCGCCGAGCCGGGCGACGAAGACGCAGTCGGAGACGACCTCCTGGCGGACCGAGTCCAGGGTTTGAACGAGCGGGTCGATGCGGTAATTGCCGTACAGCGCCGCTTCGCTCTGGAAGCACAGGTACTGCAGCCTGAAGATCTGCTCGGCATCCTGCTCGGTCGCCACCGAGATGGTCACGCTCATGCCCATGTGCGCACGCCTCCCGCTCACCTGATCACCGGTCGTCCTTCACTCCTATCCCCGCGCTTCGCGGGCCGCAACCTCCGATGTGAGCAAACGACGCAGACATCCCAGACATCTGGAGCGTTCCGGTCCGAGACTTCCCTGTGAGATACCCAACTCCCCCGCGATCTCCCGGTATGTGAGGTCCTTGGACGACAGCAGGGCCTCCATCAGACGGGGGCAGCGGCCGGGCAGACGGCGCACCGCCTCGCGCAGGGCGCGGCGGCGGGCGGCGGTGAGGGCGAGTTGCTCGGGACCGCGGTCGGTCTCCTCGGCGGGCTCGGTGCCGTACGGCAGTTCGAGGCGGGTGGTGCGGCGGGTGCGGCGCGACTCGGAACGGACGGCCTTGCGCAGCCACCCGTGCGGGTCGGGCGGCGGGCCGTCGGTGTCCAGGCGCTCCAGGAGGCGGAGCCAGACCGCCTGTTCCAGGTCGCCCGGTTCGGTGCCGGTGGCGTGGGCCTCCGCGGAGGCCTCCGCGGCGAGCAGGGGGTGCAGGGTGGCGAGCAGGTCGTGCTTCATGTGCGGCACGACGCGGCCGCCCGGGCGGAGGTTGCCCGGGCGGGCCGACTGTCACCCCAATGAGTCGATCAGCTGTTGACGTAGTCCTCGCGGGCCAGCACGCCCGTGTCCGGGTTGTCGGTGAAGACGCCGTCGATGCCCGTGGCGAAGTAGGTCCGGAAGGCGCCGAACGCGTCACCGTAGGCGTCCGCGTCCGTGCCCTTGCGGAAGTTCGCGGGCAGGAAGGGGTTCTCGTTGCGCATGGTGTACGGATGCAGGATCAGGCCCCGCTTGTGCGCGTCGGCCACGAGCGTGGTCGGCGTGGTGAGGTTGCCGCCGGCGTCCTTCGGGATGATCAGGTCCAGGGTCGGGCCGATGCCCTGCGCGTAGCCGGCGATCTCCCTGAGACCCTTGGGCGTGATCAGGTCGGCGACCGTGCGCGGGTCGCCCGCCTCGACGAAGTCCCAGGGGCGGCTGCTTGCGCTGGAGAGCAGGACGACCAGGGGGTTGTCGACCAGCTTGTTCAGGCGCTGGATGCTGGTCGGTTCGAAGGACTGCAGGATGACCGGCGAGTTCCGCCTGTCCTTGCCGTACTTGTGGAGCAGCTTGGCGACCCGCTCCTCGATGCCCAGGCCCAGCTTGCGGAAGTAGGTGGGGTGCTTGGTCTCGGGGTAGATCCAGACCTGCTTGCCGCGCTTGCGGGTCTGCTCGTCCTGCCACTTCAGGACCTCTTCGAAGGTGGGGATCTCCCAGCGGCCGTTGTAGAGGGTGTTGTGCGGGCGGTTGGCCGCGATGCGCTCGATCGCGCGCAGGGTCTTCAGCTCGGCGAGGGTGAAGTCCTCGGTGAACCAGCCGGTGATGGAGACGCCGTCGAGGACCTTGGTGGTCTTCCGGTCGGCGAACTCGGGGTGGTCGGCGACGTTCGTGGTGCCGCCGATCTCCGGTTCGTGCCGGCAGACGAGGTGGCCGTCCCTGGTGGGGACGAGGTCGCCGGCCTCGACGATGTCGGCGCCGAGGTCGAGGGCGAGCTGGTAGGAGCCGAAGGTGTGCTCCGGCCGGTAGCCGCTGGCCCCGCGGTGTCCGATGACCGTCGGCACGGGCAGGCTCTTCAGCCCGCCGTCCGTGTGCGGCGCACCCACGGCTCTCGCCGGGCCGGCCATCCCGAGGACCGCTCCGCCGGCGCCGAGCACCGCCGCGCCGAGGAGTGCCCGTCGCCCGGTTGTGCCCGTTTGTCCGTTCGACTCCTGCGTTCCCATGAGCGCCCTCCCTGGCGTCTACTCGTCAGTGCGCGCTGATCGTAGGGGCGTGCACATGACGGAAGGGAGGCCTCGGACGGAACACGCGGGTGACGTGTGATGTCGTACGGGAGGCGAGTGATGACGGTCCGTCGGTTCGGGCGGGCCACCAGGGGTACGCGGAGGTGAGAGGCGGTCGGACCGGCGGAGGGGCGATGTCCGTCACATCGTCGCGTCCCGGTTACACGCGGGCGACGTAAGTGCGCCGCAGGTAAACGTACGTCAACACTGCGTAAGACCTCGGTGTCCCGATGTGCGCCACCCGGGGAACCGCGAGTATCGTCCTCACCTGCACAGACTCATACTGCTCTCGGCATCGGAGGAACCGTTGTCCCGCTTCGCGCTCATCAAGGCAGTGCTCGGACCGATCATGCGCCTGATGTTCCGCCCCCGGGTGGAAGGCGTGGAGCACATCCCGGGGGAGGGTCCGGTGATCCTCGCGGGGAACCACCTGACGTTCATCGACTCGATGATCCTTCCGCTGGTGTGCGACCGGCAGGTCTTCTTCATCGGCAAGGACGAGTACGTCACCGGCAAGAGCCTCAAGGGCAGGCTGATGGCCTGGTTCTTCACCGGCGTCGGCATGATTCCCGTGGACCGCGACGGCGGCCGGGGCGGTGTGGCCGCGCTCATGACCGGCCGCCGGGTCCTGGAGGAGGGCAAGGTCTTCGGCATCTACCCGGAGGGCACCCGCTCCCCCGACGGCCGTCTCTACCGCGGCCGCACCGGCATCGCCCGCCTCACCCTGATGACGGGGGCGCCCGTCGTCCCGTTCGCCATGATCGGCACCGACAAGCTCCAGCCGGGCGGCGCCGGCATGCCGCGCCCCGGCCGGGTCACGGTCCGCTTCGGCGAGGCGATGGAGTTCTCCCGCTACGACGGCATGGACCGCGACCGCTATGTCCTGCGGGCGGTGACGGACTCCGTGATGGCGGAGGTCATGCGGTTGTCGGGGCAGGAGTACGTGGACATGTATGCGACGAAGGCGAAAGCGGCGTAGGGGTCGTTTTTTCGGGTGCGGGTGCGTTGTGGTTGTCCGCGCGCACGCGGCGGAGCCGCACAAAGTCACAGCCCCGCGCCTCTAAGGTCGGCTGTCCAGCCGTTCGTTGCGCAGTAGGAACCATGCTGCTGTAGCCGTCGCCAGGAGGACTGCTGCTCCCGCGCCCGCTGCGATCGCGAGGCCGTCGACGAAGGCCTCGCGGGCTGCGGACAGCATCGCGTGGGCCGCGTCCGTCGGCATTCCCGCTGCCACCTCCATCGCCCCGCCCAGTGACTCGTGGGCCTGGGTCGGTGTGCCCGTCGGGGCCGGGAAGCCTCGGTAGACGCTCGTCACGATCGAGCCGAGCAGGGCGATGCCCAAAGCGGCGCCGAGTTCGTAGGCCGTCTCGGAGACGGCCGAGGCGGCTCCTGCCTGCTCCTTGGGGACCGAGGAGAGGATGACGTCGGCGGTGACGGTGAAGGAGAAGCCGGCGCCCACGCCGACGACCAGGAGGGCGGCTCCCAGGATCGGGTAGCCGGTGGATTCGTCGATCACCGTCAGGGCGGCCAGGGCCAGGCCGATGGCCGCGAGGCCGCCGGAGACCACGGCGCGCACCGAGAAGCGGCGGGCCGCGCGGCCCGCGATCAGACCTGCCGCCACGGCGCCGACGGCGGCGGGGAGTTCGGCCAGGCCCGCCTCCAAGGGGCGGCGGCCCTGGACGAGTTGCAGGTACTGGGAGAGGAAGAACACCAGGCCGGACATGCCGAGGATGGTCAGCAGGTCGGCCAGGACGGCCGCGCTGAGGCCGCGGTTGCGGAACAGGCGCATGTCCAGCAGCGGGATGGGCAGGGTGAGCTGGCGGTGTACGAAGCCGTACAGCGCGGCCGCGCCCAGCAGGGCCGCGGCCAGGGTCTCCCACGTGAGGCCATGGGTGGCGGCCTCCTTCACGGCGTAGACGACGCCGATCATGCCGACCAGGGACAGGACAACGCTGCGCATGTCCCACGGGCCGGGGTTCGGGTTGCGGGACTCCGGCAGCAGGCGGATGCCGACGAGGACGAGGACCGCCATCACGGGCAGGTTGATGAGGAAGACCGAGCCCCACCAGAAGTGTTCGAGCAGGAAACCACCGGTGATCGGGCCGACGGCCGTGCCCGCGGAGGCAGTGGCACCCCAGATCCCGATGGCGAGGCTGCGCTCGCGCGGGTCGTGGAAGAGGTTGCGGATCAGGGCGAGCGTGGCGGGCATCAGGGTGGCGCCCGCGACGCCGAGCAGGGCCCGGGCCAGGATCAGCAGCTCAGGGGTGAAGGCGTAGGCGTTGAGGACCGACACCGCGCCGAACGCCGTGGCGCCGACGAGCAGGATCCGCTTGCGGCCGATGCGGTCGCCGAGGCTGCCCATCGACACCAGGAGGCCGGCGATGACGAACGAGTAGACGTCGCCGATCCACAGGAGCTGGGTGCCGGTCGGCTCCAGGTCCTCGCTGATGTAGGGGGTCGCGAGGCCGAGGACGGTCGCGTCGACGGCCACCAGCAGCACGGCGAACACGAGGACGCAGAGCGCGAGCCAGCGGCCCGGGCGCTTCACCGCCTCGATCGTGCTCGCTGGCTGCAGGGTGCTGGTCATGATTCCTCTCTCCGGAGTGCGCCGCCGAGCAGCAGCTCGACGATCATGTGGGTGAAGTCCTTGGGGGCGACCCGCCCTTCCGACACCGCCCAGGCGCCGGAGGCCAGCAGGCCGTACAGCGCCTCGGTGAGCCAGACCGGGGTGAGGTCGATGCGGAACTCGCCGGCCGCCTGGCCGCGTCGGAACAGGGCCGCGATGCGGTCGTCGATCCGGGTCCAGCCCGTGTTCTGCTCCTCGCCCTCGAACAGCTGGTTCTCGCTGTAGAGGAAGGCGAGGAGTCCGGCGGACGGTTCGATCGCCCGCACCAGACGCCGTACGGCATCGGTCGCCGGCCCGTCGTCCAGGCGGGCCGCGTCGAGCGCCGCCTCGCACTCCGCGATGCCGAGCGACTCCAGGGCCCTGACGAGCGCGTCGCGCCCGGCGAAGTGGCGGTGGAGCGTGGCACGGCTGATGCCGACGGCCTTGGCGACCTCGTCCATCGTGGCGGTGGACTTGCGGGTCAGCAGGGCCGCGGCGGTGCGGAGGACGTGGTCACGGTCGACAGGCATGAGACGACTGTAGCGCAGGTGAGACATGAATGTCTCACCATGGGCATACGTGACTCATAGGTAAGGGTCGATGGAGGTGCGGCAGCAGCTCAGCCGGTCGTGACGGGTGTGCTCAGTGCCAGGGCAGTTCCCCGCGCCGCTCCCAGTAGGCGCGGGGGTCCTCGACGAGTGTGGCGAGGCGGGTGAGCTGGTCGTCGTCCAGGTCTACGACCGCCGCGTGCAGGTTGGAGGCGAGCTGGGTGACGGTCGCGGCGCCGGAGAGGACGACGCCGGCCCAGGGCTGGCGAAGGATCAGGGCGAGGGCGACAGCGTCACAGCCGAGGCCCGTCCGCGCGGCGACGGTCTTCAGCGCGTCCGGCGCGTGCGACTCCGCCAGCCGTCCGTTGGCCATGCCCTCCTTGATGATCACCGTGAGTCCGGCGTCGTGGGCCTCGGCGAGGGCGGGGGCGGCGGAGGTCTCCAGGGCGTTGTACGTCGACTGGACGGTACGGAAGAGGGGCTCGCCGTCGACCGTCACGGCGAGTGCGGCGCGGATGGCGTCGGCCTGGGCGGGGCCGCTGGTGGAGAAGCCGATGGTGACGCCCCGGGCGGCGGCTTCCGCGAGCTGCGTGTGAAGTTCCTTGTCGGTGAGGGCCGGGCTGTCCGGGGTCACCGAGTGGATCTGGTAGAGGTCGAGCCGGTCGCCGAGCAGGGCGTCGGTCTCGGCGCGCTGGCGCTCGAAGGTGGCGAGCCCGTGGTCCTTGACCTCGTGCTTCTCGGCGTCGGTCGTCCAGTCCGCGGTGTAGGTGTAGCCCCACTTGCTGCCCACGACGACGTCGTCGACGTCCGGGCGGGACTTCAGCCAGTCGGCGAGGAACTCCTCGGAACGGCCGTAGGAGCGGGCGGCGTCGAAGTAGCGCACGCCCTGGGCGTAGGCCGCGTCGAGGAGTTCATGGGTGCGCTCGCGCAGGGCGTCGGCACTGCGGTCGGCCGGGAGGTCCTGTTCGCGGCCCAGGTTGATGTAGCCGGGGCGGCCGACGGCGGCGAGCCCCAGGCCGATGTGGCAGGTGGGGGTCGTGGCTGAGGCCAGTCGGGCGAAGGGCATCGCGGACTCCGTTCGGTCGGCTCCTTGCGGCTCATGACCAACGTAACCGCGATACCCGTGCTTCACGCGTGGGTGGAGCCACCAGAGCGGCAAGCGGGGAGTCATGTGAACGGCATGTGCGCATGGAGTCGTGTGAACGGCACGCGCGTCGGCTCCATGTGTACCCCGCGGACCCCACGCTCACGTCGAGCCACCTGAACCGCACCCGCGCGTGGAGCCCTGCGCTTTCCACGCGCGCGTGCGCCCTACTTCGTGTTCTTCGCGGTGGCCCAGGCGTGCTGCGCCACCACGTCCGTCTTGACCTCGGTGAGCTGGACGGCGACCGCGCTGGGTGCCGTGCCGCCGCGGCCGTTGCGGGAGGCGAGGGCGCCGGGGACGTTGAGGACGGAGCGCACCTCGGGGGTGAGGTGTGCGGAGATCTTCGCGAACTGCTCGTCGGTGAGCTCGTCGAGCTCCTTGTCCTCGCCCTCGGCGACCTTCACGCACTCGCCCGCGACCTCGTGCGCGACGCGGAAGGGCACACCCTGCTTGACCAGCCACTCCGCGATGTCGGTGGCGAGCGAGAAGCCGGCCGGGGCCAGTTCCTCCATGCGCTCGCGGTGGACGGTGAGGGTCGCCATCATGCCGGTGAAGGCGGGGAGCAGGACCTCCAGCTGGTCGCAGGAGTCGAAGACCGGCTCCTTGTCCTCCTGAAGGTCGCGGTTGTAGGCGAGGGGCAGGGCCTTGAGCGTGGCCAGGAGACCCGTCAGGTTGCCGATCAGGCGGCCGCTCTTGCCGCGCGCCAGCTCCGCGATGTCCGGGTTCTTCTTCTGCGGCATGATCGACGAGCCGGTGGAGAAGGCGTCGTGCAGGGTCACGAAGGAGAACTCCTTCGTGTTCCAGATGATGACCTCCTCGGCGATCCGGGAGAGGTTGACGCCGATCATCGCGGTGATGAAGGCGAACTCGGCGACGAAGTCGCGGGACGCCGTGCCGTCGATCGAGTTGCCGACGCTGCCGTGCTCGAAGCCGAGGTCCTTGGCCACCGCCTCGGGGTCGAGGCCGAGGGAGGAACCCGCCAGCGCACCGGAGCCGTACGGCGAGACGGCCGTGCGGTCGTCCCACTGGCGCAGGCGCTCGGCATCCCGGGACAGGGACTGCACGTGCGCGAGGACGTGGTGGGCGAAGAGGACCGGCTGGGCGTGCTGGAGGTGGGTGCGGCCGGGCATCGCCACGTCCGGGTGGGCCTCCGCGAGGCCGATCAGGGCGTCCTGGAGGTCGGCGATCAGGCCGCCGATGATGCGGGCGTGGTCGCGCAGGTACATGCGGAAGAGGGTCGCGACCTGGTCGTTTCGCGACCGTCCCGCGCGCAGCTTGCCGCCGAGGTCGGGGCCGAGGTGCTCCAGGAGGCCGCGCTCCAGTGCGGTGTGGACGTCCTCGTCGGCGATGGTGCCGGTGAAGGAGCCGTCCGCCACGTCCGCCTCGAGCCGGTCCAGGCCCGCGAGCATGTTCGTCAGCTCGTCGTCCGTGAGGAGGCCGGCCTTGTGCAGCACGCGCGCGTGGGCACGCGAACCTGCGATGTCGTAGGGCGCCAGCCGCCAGTCGAAGTGGACGGACGCGGACAGCTTCGCCAGGGCCTCGGCAGGACCGTCGGCGAAACGGCCGCCCCAGAGCCGGACGTCACCGCTGTTGCTGCTCACTTGCGTTGCTCCTAGGGGGAGTTGGTCGGGGGTGCGCCTGCGCGAGGACCTCGGCGCCCGTCTCCTCGGCGATCCAACCGCCGTCATGCATGAGTATGCAGCACTCTGCATGATTCGTCAATCAAGCCGCTCCGGAGAAAGCCCTGCCCGCCCCGGTCGGGCCAGTGGAGGTCCGGGGAATTTTTTGAAGATGCTTTGAACAACGGCAACCGCTTACTCGTACTCAACACCGAACGCTGGCGCCGCGTTTGTAAACCCACTCCTGACCCAAGTGAGGCATCCGCATGTCCAGGGCTCTTCCGAAGTACAACAAGCGTCGTGTGGCGATCATCGGCGGCGCCGCCGCTCTGGCCCTGACCGGTGCTGTGGTCGTGAACCAGGCCCTCGCCGGGGAATCGTCCAAGAGCACCACGACCAACGCCAACACGCTCGCCGCCGGTCCCGGAACCATCACGTGCCCGGACGTCGCCTCGCAGCTGCCCGCGATCCCCGCCACCGCGCAGGCCGAGGTCGACCGCAACCTCACGCTGCTCAACACGCAGATCGCGGAGGCCAACAAGCGGCTGGTCGACACCGTGGGCCAGGGCGGACCGAACTTCGTCCAGAACGCCATCCTCGGCCCCCTGGAGGACAAGCGCGTCTCCACCGTCAACCGCATCGCGACGGCGATCGGCCGTACGGCGGAGAAGCCGCAGGGACTCGACGCCCTCGCGCCGTGCACCCTCAACGCGGAAGGCGCAGCCAACGGCGGCGACGCGGCGGCCACCCCGAGCGCGCCCGCGGACGAGCAGGCGGGCGGCAACGCTGGTGACGCAGGTGAGGCCGCTGGTGACGCGGGCGAGGCTGCGGGTGACGCGGGCAATGCCGCCGGAGACGCGGGCAACGCGGGTGACGCCGCTGGTGACGCCGGCAACGCCGGTGCCGCCGGCACGATCTCCTGCCCTGACGTGGCCTCGCAGCTGCCCGCGATCCCGGCCACCGCGCAGGCCGAGGTCGACCGCAACCTCGCCCTGCTCGACACCCAGCTCGCCGAGGCCAACAAGCGCCTGGTCGACACCGTGGGCCAGGGCGGCCCCAACTTCGTCCAGAACGCCATCCTCGGCCCGCTGGCGGACAAGCGGAACTCCACGATCGACCGCATCGCCATCTCCATCGGCCGCAAGGGGGAGAAGCCGCAGGGCCTGAACGCCCTGGCCACGTGCACGCTCAACAAGTGATGTGACCACTGCCGTGGCTGCCCCGGGAGAATGCCGACCGGGGCGGCCACGCAGGCGTTCCCGCAATTCATCGGACAAGTGAACGACTTCCGTCCATAATCGTCAGACATGGGAAAGACCTACGAACGCATTGACGGAAGGCTCCGTACGTTCATCGAGGAGCAGCCCGTCTTCTTCACCGCGACCGCACCCCTCTCCGGCGAGGGCACGGTCAACCTCTCCCCCAAGGGCCTCAAAGGCTCCTTCGTGGTGCTCGACGAGCACACCGTGGCCTATCTGGACTTCGCCGGGTCCAACGCCGAGACGATCGCGCACCTGCGCGAGAACGGGCGCATCACCCTGATGTGGTGCGCGTTCCAGGGACCGCCGAACATCGTGCGGGTCCACGGCCAAGGGGAGCCGGTCTTCCGTGACGACCCGCGCTTCACGGAGCTCCTCGCCCACTTCCCGGACATCGACACGACCCAGCACGGCTTGCGCGCGATCATCGTGGTGCGGGCCGAACTCGTCCGGGACACCTGCGGGTACGCGGTGCCCTTCATGACATACGACGCGGACCGCGATCTGCACAGCAAGCGCTTCGCGCGTGAGGACGACGCCTCGCTGAGCGCGTACTTCAGCAAGAAGGACCACGTGGCGAGCAGCCTGGACGGACTGCCCGGACTGCCGTTGCCACTCCCTCCCACACCTGCCGAATGACCGATTTGCCGGACTTCTCCCCGCGCCCCGAGGACCTCGGCAACCCCGAGGCCGGCACGCTCGAGACGCTGCCCACCAACTGGATCGCGGACTTCCGGCGCCTGTTCGACTTCGGTGCGGCGGGCCGGGCCGACCTCGCCGTGGACGACGCGCGGTTCAACGTCGCCAAGCGCATCGACACCCTGCTGGTGAACCCCCTCGCCGACCTGCCGCTCGGCACCTTCGGCGGGCGCGGGCGGCCCGCGCCCCCGGCCGTCGAGCTGAACCTGGCGTTCCGCAACCTCACCCGGGCGAACATGGTGAGTCTGGCCTCCGGCCAGCAGCTGGTGGAGCACCTCAGGAAGAAGAGGGTCAACGTCAAGGAGCTGCCCGCCTCCGCGTTCGACAACCGCCCGGGCGGGGCCCAGCTCGGCGACGAGCTGCGCAGGAAGCTCGTCCGCAACTGCCCGCTGTGGTTCTACATCCTCCGCGAGGCCGAGCTGAACCCCGGGGAACGGCTGACCGGCCTGGGCGGGCGCATCGTCGCCGAGGTGTTCCACCGCGCCATCGAGGGCAGCCGGCACTCCATCGTCCGGGACCCGTTCTGGCGGCCGTTCCTCAGCCCGGTCGAGGCCCGCCGCAAGGCCGGCACCTTCGAGATGACCGACCTGCTGCTGTACGCGTTCGAGGAGAACGCCGACCTGCTCAACCCGGTGGGCGTGTGAGGCGCGGGCAGCGCGGGCTCAGGGGTCCTTGCACTATGAGCGCCCGATCAGGTCGCGTGGTCTGGTGCCGTGCATCGCAAGGCGCCGGAGAGCCCTTGATGGGGGTCCCCCCGCTCGAGCGAAGCCGAGAGTGGGGGAGGAGCTACTAGGGCTCTTCGGCAACGCGGCGAGGTGCGGTGCCAGGCCGCGAGACCCGGGCGGGCATAGTGCAAGGACCCCTTAGGGGTCCTTACGCCTGATGGCCCCGCTCAGGCTGCCCCCACCGTCTTCCTCCCCTAGCGTCTGGCACATGCGCCACCGCCGTGCTGCCGCCCTGGCCCTCGCGTCCGTGCCCCTGCTCGCGTCCACCCCGGACGCGGCGGTTCCGCTGCCCGCGCGCATGGCCGACACCGGCGGCGGCACCCAGCTGATCACCGCGCTCGCACCCGGCACCGCTTCCACCTCGGGCACCGTCACCTGGTGGGACCTGCAAAACGGGCGATGGACGAAGGCCGGTTCCGCGCAGGCCCGCTTCGGGGCGAACGGGCTCGTGGAGGGCGCCTCGCGCAGACAGGGGACGAACACGACGCCGACCGGCCTGTACGACCTTCCGTTCGCGTTCGGCATCAAGGCGGCGCCGGGCGGAACGACGTACAAGTACCATCCCGTGCATAGGGATTCCTGGTGGTGCCAGGACAACCGCTCCCGCTCCTACAACCGCTGGACCGAGCCCCGCCCCGCCGACTGCCGCGCCGCCGAGTCCGAGCACCTGGTCGCGTACCGCACGCAGTACGCGCACGCGCTCGTCATCGGCTTCAACTACCGCAATCCGGTGCACGGGCGTGGGGCCGGGATCTTTCTCCACGTCAACGGGCGGGGCCCGACGGCCGGTTGTGTATCGGTGCCCGTCGACGTCATGCGGCGGATCGTGGCGTGGGCCGACCCGGCGGCGAAGCCGCACATCGCGATCGGCACGGCGAGCGGGACGACGACGATCGTCCGCTACTGAGACTGGTCACCGAGCACCCTCCCGCTGCGCCACCGGCGTTCGTCGCCCGGCACGATCCCGCCCCCACTGTCCGCACCCGATGCCATCATGTTCTCCTGCTCAGCGAGGGGGACGGGGAACATGGACGAGGCGCGCAGGGCCCTGCTCATCGGAATCGGGCAGGTTCCCGCGGTCGGCGACGCGCTGGAACGGCTGGACGAGGCGGTCGAGGCGGACCTGCGGCTGATGAACACGGCACTGCACGCCTCGGGCTACGAGGTGGACATCCTCCACAACCCCGGCCTGAGCCGGCTCAGGTCGAAGATCTACGAGGTGGCCTGTGACACCCCGGCGGACGGCACCCTCCTGCTCTACTTCACGGGTCACGGCCTGCGGATCGACCGCACCGACTACCTCGTCCCGGCCGATGCCGTCCCACCGGCCGACGGAAACTGGCGTGACCCGTATCTGGACTCGCTGCTCCCGGCCAACATCAGTCCCCTGCTGAGGGACTGTCCGGCAGGCACGGTGCTGTGGCTCATCGACGCCTGCCGTACGGACACCGCGAGTTCCGGCGAAGCGTTCGGCAACAGTGTCGAGAACGGTCCCTCAGGCGGTGGCTTCGCCGTGCTGACCGGGTGCTCGGCGGGCGAACACGGTGGCTACACGGGCGAGGGAAGCTTCTTCACCCGCGGAATGGCGGACGCGCTGGGGCCGTTGACGCCCGCGCGAACGATTCAGGACGTGTTCGCCACCGCGTGCGCCCGGACCCGGGAAGCGGCCCGGCGTCACGGGATGACCCAGACTCCGCGGATCCGGTACGGCACCCATGCCGAGTCCGAGACCCGGCAGAAGGAGATCTGTGGCGGCCGCCCCCTGCTGGAAGCCTGGCTCGAGGCGGTTGGGTCCACCCCGCTGTGGCAGCACGTCACCGAAGAGGGTGTGGAGAGCGTTCCCGCCTTCCAGGGGGCCTTACGCGTGTTCGTCGAGCAGTGCGCGCGCACGGTCCACCTCGCACAGCAGCGGCTGCCCCATCCCGACCAGTGGGTCGACGACGACTTCCCGGTCAGGCTGCTGTGCGACCGGTTGCCCTCGCTGCTGCCCGACGACGCACGGCTCTCGGCCGTCGAGGTGGCCACGCTCGTCGCCGCTCCGTTCCTGCACGAGACGGCCTGGGCCGAGCGGCTCAGCCAGGCCGCGGAGATCGACCCGTACGCCCTGGCCCGGCACACACCCGCCGGCGCTCATCGCCGGCACTACGAACAGACCGTCGAGCAGTACGGGCGCGTCGCGCGCAAGCTGGCCGACTGCCAGAGCCGCGAACGCGTCGGAGACACGGCCACGATCACGATGTGGCTCGTGCACCGCTGGATCGAGGACCGCTTCCAGACCGACGACGAGGCGGTGTCCGCGGGCCCGGCCGAGGCCCTGGCGGCGAAACTCGGCGTGGCCGACGGCAGAGTGCACGAGCTGTCGGAACTGCTCAGGGCGGCGGCCTCGGGCATCGGCGTGGAGGAGCCGTTCGAGGCGCCACGCACCTGGGCATCCCGCAAGGTGCTCCTGCCCGGCGGCCACCAGCGGCTCCGCGCCCGCCCTCTCACCGCCCTGCTCCGGCTCGCCGCACTGCTGGCCGTCGACGTCCGCGTCCTCCCGGACGTCGTGGCCGAGCACCTGGCTGTCACCGACCCCGTCCTGCCCGAGCAGATCGTTTCCATGGCGCGCGGCCTGAGCTGGCACCGGGACGGCAACGCCCTGCACCTGGACGCGCCATGCCCGCACCAGGCCGTGCACGCGGCGCTCACGGAGATCGCCGAGGAGGCCGACCAACTGGCCGCCCGGACCTGGGAACTGGCTGGCGAGATGAGGGAGTCTGAGGCCGCTCTCCTGGCGGCCGTGCCCCATCGCATCACGGACCGGGACCTGCGCCCCCTGCGGGTGGGCAACCAGGTCGCCTACGAAGTTCCGCTCCTGCACTTCCACCTCGCGCAGACCGAGGTGCGCGATCTGCTGATGGGCGAACAACTCTACGGCGGTGAACCGGAGTTGGCGCTTCGCGAGATGTACCAGAACGCCATGGACGCGTGCCGCTACCGCGCGATGCGCTGGGACTACCTGCGCAGCACCGGCACCCGGCCCGCCGACTGGTCCGGCCGGATCGTCTTCACGCAGGGCCGGGACGAGCGCGGCCGGTACGTCGAGTGCCGGGACAACGGCGTGGGCATGGGCGCGGAACAGCTCAAGCAGACCTTCACCCGTGCCGGCAGCCGCTTCGAGCGGTCGAAGTCGTTCCGCAAGGAGCAGTCCCGGTGGCTGCGCCACGACCCGGCGCTGCGGCTGTATCCCAACAGCCGTTTCGGCATCGGGGTGTTCAGCTACTTCATGCTGGCCGACGAGATGACCATCGTGACCCGCCAGGTCAGCCCGGACGGCATTCCGGCGGAGCACGCGCTGCGCGTCGAAATCCCGAGCAGCGGAAGCCTGTTCCGCATCCAGCGCCACGACGGCTCGGACGACGGCCTCGCCGAGGGCGGCACCCGCGTGAGGCTGTATCTGCGCGAGAACGCGGCGGGCCGGGAGCTGTCGTGCGTTCCCGTGCTGCGGCAGCTGGTCAGGGTGAGTGACTTCGCTCTGGAGGCACGCGAGGACTCGGGGCAGGAGCACGTCTGGGTACCGCACGAGTTGCAGCCCCTGCCGGACCAGGACCCGGACGAGTTGCTGACGGCGGTTCCGGGCCTGCTCTGGTGGGTGCTGGGAAAAGGCGCGATTCTCTGTGACGGCATCGCCACGGACCAGAAGCCCCTCGGCTACGTGGTGAACCTGACGGGACCGCACGCGGGGAAACTCAGCGTGAGCCGGAAGGAACTGCAGGAATTCGACACGGACTGGATCGAGGCGCTGTGGCGCCAGGGAGCCAAGGAACTCACCGGCTGGTCCGAACTGTCGCTGTACTGGCTGGCGCGACTCGACAAGGAGAGCAACTCCCTGGCCCGGGTGCTGGACAGGGAGTGGAGAGGGAAGGGAATCGTCACGTCGGGACCGGATGGAAGACCGGCGGCTCTGGATCGCGTGGGCTGGTTCCACCTCGACCGCGAGGTCATGGGCGAGAGGAGTTCGAGCGCCCTCAGCGGCTTCCGTCCCTGGCGGGCCGCCGCGCTGGGGCTGCCTCGTCGTCACAACGGGCAGGCCATGCCCTCGGACCTCGTGGGACATCCGGTACCGGCGCCGGGGGATGCCGATCTCGCCTTCGCCGAGCTGAACTCCTGGTTCCATGTGATCCACAGGGCGGCAGAGTGGGGAATGCCCCTGGCTGAGCTCCTGCGCCGGCGAAGGAGCCTGCGGATCGCGGAGACGAGTTTTGCGGCCGTTCCCGTCCGGGGTGGCGGACTGGACTGGATTCCCGATGCCACCGACGGACGGCTCGCGAAGGCGATGTTCGAGAGCAAGCTGGGCACCGTGGCTGCGGGCGCCGGCTCCGGCCACTGGGGTGCCCTGATTCTGGCATCGGCGGAGCTGGCCATGCCCTTGGGCAGCCTGGTGCGGCAACTGGCTCGGTTCGCTCCCCTGCTGCCACGCCCCCTTCCCACGGTCCCTTTGCACCATGAGGACCGCGTGTGCACCGAGGAGGATCTCAAGTGCCTCTTCCTCCATTCGTCCAGAGCACAGGGCGCCACGTGGAGGCTGCCGAGCGATGCCGAGCGTGTGAAGCGGCTCGCCGAGCGGACCGACCGACCGGCAAAGGACGTGCTCGCCCGGTTGGCCGACTTCTCCTGGCTGGGCTGGACTGTTCCGTCTCGCGACGACGTGTCCCGCTGGGCCGACCTCGACAGCGAGATCTCCGACGTCGTAAGCCTCTTCACCACCGAGCGCCCGGAGGGCGGCCGGATGCTCCACTGGGCAGCCACCGTGGACTGCGCCGACACCCTGGAGTCCGACCTGGGGGAAGCCGAGGAACGGTTGGCCGTGGTGGCCGCGAGACTCGGCCTGCACTACGAGCGCCGCTACGCCCACGACTCCGCGTCGGCGCGCCACATGCCGTCACTGGACGCGGCCAACCTGGTACGGCACCTGAGGTCGCTGGAGCGGCATCTCGAGCAGGGAGTGGACCTGGAGGGCCTGGCGCTGGCCGCCTTCAAGTACGAGGACGAGTTCGACTTGGAGACAGCCGTCGAGGATCTGCGGGTCGCGGGCGTGGCCGTGCCGGACGACATCGGCCTCGTGTTCGCGTGGGACAGCCTTCCGCTGCGCGACCGGTACGTCCTGTCGGGCAAGGAACCCTCCCTGGAGGAAGAGGACTACCTGGCCCCGGAGCTGACCTCCGCCGTGCTGTTCAGCGCGGCGGAGCGCCTCAACGAACCGCTGCGTGAGGTGTGGGACCTGGCCGCGAAGTACGCTGAAGACTACGGACTCACGGTGCCGCCGCTTCCCTCCTCCCTCGCCGAGTTCCGTCCCACCGGGGACATGTGCTCCGCCCTCATCGAGCACCCGGGCGACGGGTACAGCGACTTCGGCACCGCGGTGTGGACCCGGCTGACCCCCGTCGCCCTGGCCAGGTACGCCCGCCACACGGCCATTGACACGGCCACGGCCTACGAGCGCCTGTGGCCGCTGCGCGCGATCGGCGCTCCGGTTCCCGACCTCTCCGAGGCCGCGCTGGCGGCGCTCGGGGACCATGTGCCGGATCCTCACGACCTCGTCGCGCTGGACACCGACCACCGGGTGGCGCCGGAGGACGCCCCCTACTGCCCGCTCGACCTGGTGAGCATCGCCGGCCGACTGGGCGAGCCCCTCCCCCGTACCGTCGGCCGTATCGCCCCCTACCTGCCCCTGTGCCGGGCCACGACCGTCCTTCCCCCCGTTCCGGACGTCATCCCCCGCTGGCAGGACCTCGCCCTGCTCACGCAGGCCTTCGACGGCATGCTGCCCGCCCTCGAAGGCCGGGTGAGCGAACGGCACATCGGGCTCGCCGCCGAGGCCACCGATGAGAGCGAGGAATGGATCACGGACCGGCTGCGTCTGTACGCGACGATGTTCGGGCTGGTCCTCGACGAGAACGGGGGCGACGACGATGAGTGAGTCACCACCCGCGCCCCACGACTTCGGCACGGCGTACGTGGAAACGTATGTGGGCGTGGCCACCGGTGTCTTCGTCCGGCAAACCGTCGACGACGGGCCGGGTCTGCGGGTGGAGGGCACCTGTCCGCGCTGTCACGGCCGCACCGCTTCCGAGTACCGCTACGGCCTTCCCGGCACCGGTACGAAAGGGCTGCTCGACCGGATGAGGGGAGGGCCCCCGGCGGCCCCGCAGGGAGATGCGGACGACGCCTTGCTGCGCGAGGTGCACTTCTGCGAGTGCGGGCACCCGCACCCCGAACTGCCCGCCGACGCGCCCTTCGTGGGCTGCGGGGCGAGTTGGCGGGTGGCGGCCCTGGGCACGTGGGACGCGCAATGAGCGCCCAGTCGGACCGGCGTTGGGCGCAGCTCGCCCGGGAGCTGGAGTTCACCCAGCTCCCCGAGCTGAGGCGCCAGGCCGAAGGCTGGCGTACGGGACTCACCGGCCTCACCGCGCTCCTCACCGTCCTCGTGACCCTCAAGGGGCGGGACGATCTCGCCCGGATCCCGCCCGCGGCCCGGCACACGGCGGGCGTCCTGGTCGGTCTCGCCTTCGTGCTCCTGCTGCTGGGTTCGGTCCTGGCCGTCCGCGCCGCGCATGGAAGCCCTGGCGAGCGAGTGCTCCTGGCGGGTCAGGCGCTGCGCGACTGGACACGGCAGGAGATCGCCCGGGTCACCCGGTCACTGCGGCACGCCGCCGTGTGCTGCGTGACCGGGGTGGTCCTGATCGCCGCGGCGGTCACCGTCGTCTGGACGACGACCGGTTCGTCGCCGGACCACCTCGTGCGGGTGGTGACGACGCGTGGCGAACGCTGCGGGGAGCTCTTGGGCTCCGGCCCGGACGGCGTGACGCTCAGGACCGAAGCGGAGGGCAGGGCTCTGGTGCCGCAGCGCACGGTGCAGTCGATGGTTCCGGTCGCCACCTGCACCGGCTGACGGTTACCACCGGTCACTTCAGTCCGTGCCGGACTCTTCGGGACACTGAACACTCGGGTGGTTCGGCACGTATCTGTGGGCCAAGGGTCCCGTACCCACGGAGGAACCGTGACCACCACGCTCGCAGGCGGACGTGCCGCCCGCCGCCAGACGATGCGCCGCATCCGCCCGCGCCGCTCCCCCGCCGTCCCGCTGCTGCTCGCCGTGTGGGCGGGCGCGGTGGGCGTGCTGTGGTTGTGGTGGAACAACACGCCGTCCATCGCGGACCAGGCCGGGAAGATCATCAACGCGGGGCGGATCACCGGTCTGCTCGCCGGATACCTGATGGCGCTCGTCGTCCTTCAGATGGCGCGCGTGCCCGCCCTGGAGCGGCGGGTCGGCTCCGACCGGGTCGCCCGCTGGCACGCGATGAGCGGTCGCTACACGATCTGCCTGGTCCTGGCGCACATCTTCCTCACCATGTGGGGCTACGCGCTGCAGGCCGGCAAGACGCTCGGCGACATCGTCCAGCAGACGATCGACTCCATCAACCAGCTGCCGGACATGGGCAAGGCCGCCATCGGCACCGGTCTGCTGCTGCTGATCGGCCTGGTGTCTGCGGGCGGGATCCGCAAGCGGATGCCGTACGACACCTGGTACCACATCCACCTGATGACGTACGCCGCGGTGTTCCTGACCTTCTGGCACCAGATCACCACCGGCAACGACTTCGCCGTCGAGCCCACCGCGAAGACCGTCTGGTACGCGCTGTACGGCTCCGTCACGGCGCTGGTGATCTGGTACCGCGTCATCACGCCGGTGCGGCTGAACCTCCGTCACCGGATGCGCGTCGAGGCCGTGATCGAGGAGGCTCCCGGCATCGTGTCGGTGCTGATCAGCGGGCGGAAGCTGCACCGGATGGGCGCGGAGGCGGGGCACTTCTTCCGCTGGCGGTTCCTCGCGCCGGGGATGCGTTTCAGCTCCCACCCGTACTCGCTGTCGGCGGCGCCGCGCCCCAACACGCTCCGGATCACGGTGAAGGCGAACGGCGACCACAGCTCGGCCCTGCGCGAGCTGGCGCCCGGCACCCGGGTGTGGGCCGAGGGTCCGTACGGGGCCATGACGGCCTCCCGGCGCAGCCGCGGCAAGGTGCTGCTGGTCGCGGGCGGTGTCGGCATCACCCCGATGCGCGCGCTGTTCGAGACGCTGCCCGGCGCGGCCGGCGACATCACGCTGCTCTACCGGGCCAACAGCACCCAGGACCTGGCGCTCTGGGACGAGCTGGCCACCATCGCCGACGAGCGGGGCGCGCGGCTGATGTACGCCGTCAACAGCCCGGACGGGGAGCGGCCGGACATCTCCGCGGAGAGCCTGCGCCGCAAGATCCCGGACATCGACAGCCACGACGTCTTCATGTGCGGGCCGAACGGCTTCGCCCAGTCGGTCTACGAGGCACTGCGCGGCGCGGGGGTCCCCGCCCGCCGTATCCATCACGAGTCGTTCGAGATGTGAGCGACGGGACCTCACGGGAATGACCTCAACTCACGGGAATCAGGAGCGATGAAGAAAAGCCACCCCATCCGACGCGTCGTGCTCGCCACCGCCGCCACCGTGTCCGGAGTCGTGCTGCTGCTGTCGCTGAAGCCGGCGTCGGATCCGGCCGGCGCGGCCGCGGCACCGCAGCAGACGGCGGGGGCGTCGGCCCAGGGCGGCGCCGCGGCCGCCGGGTCCGGAACGGTCACCGGAAGCGCGGAGCAGACCCAGTACGGGGTCGTGCAGGTGCGGCTGACCGTGAGCAACGGGAAGATCACCCAGGCGGAGACGGTCCAGGCGCCCAAGGGCGGCCGCAGCGACCAGATCACCGCGGACTCGGTGCCCAAGCTGAACCAGGCGGCTGTCGCGGCGCAGAGCGCGCAGATCGACGCGGTGTCCGGGGCGACGTACACGAGCGCCGGCTACAAGAAGTCGTTGCAGTCGGCGCTGGACCAGATGAAGGCGGGCGGTGGCGGTTCCGCGGGCGGCGGTGCGGCCCAGGCGGGCACCTTCACCGGTGGCGCCGTCCAGACGCAGTACGGGCCGGTCCAGGTCCGTATCACCGTCAGCGGCGGAAAGATCACCAAGGCGGAGACCGTCCAGGCGCCCAAGGGCGGCCGCAGCGACCAGATCACCGCGGATTCCGTACCGAAGCTCAACCAGGCGGCCGTGGCGGCCGGCAGCGCGGAGATCGACGCGGTGTCCGGGGCGACCTACACGAGCGCCGGCTACAAGCAGTCGCTGCAGGCGGCGCTGGACCAGGCGAAGGCGGGCGGTGGCGGTTCCGCGGGCGCGGGTGCCGGTTCCGCGGACTCGGGTGCCGGTGCCGGTTCCGGTTCAGGTGCGGCTCAGGCTCGTACGGTGACCGGTGGCGCCGTCCAGACCCAGTACGGGCCGGTCCAGGTGCGCATCACCGTCAGCGGCGGAAAGATCACCAAGGCGGAGACCGTCCAGGCGCCCAAGGGCGGCCGCAGCGACCAGATCACCGCGGATTCCGTACCGAAGCTCAACCAGGCGGCCGTGGCGGCCGGCAGCGCGGAGATCGACGCGGTGTCCGGGGCGACCTACACGAGCGCCGGCTACAAGCAGTCGCTGCAGGCGGCGCTGGACCAGGCCGGTGGCTGACACGGTGGCCGAGTCCGCGGAAGCTCCCGCCGCGGTACGTCATGCGGAGGAGGTCATGGGGACGGTCTTCTCCTTCGACGTCCGCGGCGGGGATCCCGGGGCGGTGAAGGCGGCGCTGGAGGAGGCGGTCGCCGGGCTGCACCGGGTCAACGAGGTGTTCAGCACGTACCGGGACGACAGTCAGGTCTCCCGGCTGGGGCGCGGTGAGCTGACCCTCGAGGAGTGCGATCCCGAGGTCGCCGAGGTGCTGGAGCTGGGCGCCGAGGCGGAGCGGGCGAGCGAGGGCTGGTTCAGCACGTCGTACGAGGGGCGCGTCGACCCGACCGGGATCGTCAAGGGCTGGGCCGCCGAGCGGGCGGCCCGGCGGATCGCCGCGGCGACGGGCGTGAGCGGGGTGAGCGTCAACGGGGGTGGGGACGTTCAGCTGCTGGGTGTGCCCGGGCCGGCGCGGCCGTGGCGGGTGGGGGTGTCGGATCCGTTGCGGCCGGGCGGGCTGGCGGCGGTGATCTCCGCGGCCGGGGCCGACGAACTGGCGGTGGCCACCTCGGGGACGGTCGAGCGGGGCGCGCACATCGTGGACCCGCGCACCGGCAGGTCGGCGGTGACGGACCTGGTCGCCGTGACGGTCGTCGCCCCCAGCCTGACCTGGGCGGACTGCTGGGCCACAGCGGCGTTCGCCATGGGTTCACGGGAGGCGCTGGCCTGGTTGGAGGCCCTGCCGGACGTCGAGGCGCTGCTGATCACGGCCGGCGACGAGGTGCGGTGCACGGACGGCTTGGCGGCACGGCTCGGCTGACCGGCGTCAGCGGTTCAGCGGTCGCCGGGGCGGACGCGGCGACGGCGGTACCGCACGCCGCTCCGGCCAGGCCACCGACCACCACACCGGCGACGTCGCCCCACAGGGCTTTGGCGTCGCCCTGGAAGAGGTGCGCCGTGCCGGTCGTGAGGTCGCCGGCCGGGCCCAGGGCGTCGGCGACTGCGTTGGGGCTGCGGGTGCCCTTCGGGTCGATGCGGTTGACGGGGTCGCCCGCCGCGTAGAGGTAGGGGTTCTTCTTGCCGTTCTCGTCCGCCAAGCCGACCACGCTGCCGATCGCGTCGGTCAGGCAGTAGTGGTGAAGCGGTGCCAGGGGACGTCGCCCTGGCCTTCCAGCACCAGGTTGGTCAGCGAGGCGGCAGGGGCGGAAGGACGTGACGCCACGGGCTTGTTCGGGCCGGCCTTCATGGCCGGCATGGCGAAGTCCGGGCTGTGCGGGCCCCACGTCGAGGTGGGTCTCGTCTCGTCGGCGACCGCGCTCGCGGCCGGCAGCAGACTGACGGCCAGTGCGGCCGCCGTCGCCAGGGCCAGGCCTGGCAGACGGGTCGATCTCGTTCGGGCACGCCGCGACGGCATGCCGAGGGCACGCGTGTGCATGGCTTCCCCCCAGCTTCCCCCCGCAGGAAGACGGACCCCAGCAACCCCAGCGGTCACCGGGCGCCCACAACCTGGCACAGGCAGCCCAAAAAGGTCAGTGCCCGTTCTGAGCCAGCCGCAGCAGATGGTCCGCCAGTGCCTGTCCCCCCACCGGATCCCGGCTGATCAGCAACAGTGTGTCGTCGCCGGCGATCGTGCCCAGGATGTCGTGCAGTTCGGCCTGGTCGATGGCGGAGGCGAGGAACTGGGCCGCGCCCGGCGGGGTGCGCAGGACCACGAGGTTCGCCGAGGCCTCCGCGGAGATCAGCAGCTCCTGGGACAGGCGCCGCATCCGCTCCTCCTTCGCCGACTCCCCCAGCGGCGCGCGGGGCGTACGGAAACCGCCTTCGCTCGGCACCGCGTAGATCAGGTCGCCGTCGGTGTTGCGGATCTTCACCGCGTTCAGCTCGTCCAGATCCCGGGAGAGCGTCGCCTGGGTGACGCTCAGCCCGTCGTCGGACAGCAGCTTCGCCAACTGGCTCTGCGAGCGCACCGGCTGCCGGTTGAGGATGTCCACGATCCGGCGGTGGCGGGCGGTGCGGGTCTGCGGAAGGGCAGGCCCGTTGACCCCGGCCTGCTCATGGTCCTGCGCCTGGCTCATCGTCGTCTCATTCTCCGGATCGTCCGTCCCCGTTCGCTGCCCCGAGGATGCCGGGCAGCGCCCCGAGGAAGGCGTCCACCTCGTCGTCGCCGAGATTCAGCGCCGGCATCAGCCGTACGACGTCGGGAGCGGGCGCGTTCACGAGGAAGCCGGCCTCCTGAGCCGCCTGCTGCACCTGGGGCGCGAGCGGCTCGGTGAGCACGATACCCAGGAGGAGGCCCGCACCCCGGACATAATCGATCAACGGGTGGCCGAGGCCCTCGATTCCGTCCCGCAGCTTCTCGCTCTGCCGCTTGACGTTCTCCAGCAGCCCCTCGTTCTCGATGGTGTCGAGGACGGCGAGCCCGGCGGCGCAGGCGACGGGGTTGCCGCCGAACGTCGTGCCGTGCTGGCCGGGCTGGAGCAGCTCCGCGGCGCGCCCGAAGGCGACCGTCGCCCCGAGGGGCAGCCCGCCGCCGAGGCCCTTGGCGAGGGTGACGACGTCGGGCAGGACGCCCTCGTGCGCCTGGTACTCGAACCAGTGGCCGGTGCGGCCGATGCCGGTCTGCACCTCGTCCAGGACCAGCAGGGAGCCGGTGGAGGCGGTGATCGCGCGGGCCGCCTTGAGGTATCCGGCCGGGGGCACCACGACCCCGTTCTCACCCTGGACCGGCTCGATGATCACCAGAGCCGTCTCCTCGGTGACCGCGGCCGCCAGCGCCTGCGCGTCGCCGTACGGGACGTGCGTGACATCGCCGGGCAGTGGCAGGAACGGGCCCTGCTTGCCGGGCTGGCCGGTCAGCGCGAGGGCGCCCATCGTGCGGCCGTGGAAACCGCCGTGGGTGGCGACCATGTGGGTGCGCCCGGTCAGCCGGCCGATCTTGAAGGCGCCCTCGTTGGCCTCGGCGCCCGAGTTGCAGAAGAAGACCTTGCCGTCGCGGCCGAAGTGCTGCAGGAGCCGTTCGGCGAGCGCGACGGGCGGTTCGGCGATGAAGAGGTTGGAGACGTGGCCGAGGGAGGCGATCTGCCGGCTCACGGCCTCCACGACCGCCGGGTGCGCGTGGCCGAGCGCGTTGACCGCGATGCCGCCGACGAAGTCGACGTACTCCTTGCCCTCGGCGTCCCACAGCCTGCTGCCCTCGCCGCGTACGAGGGGGAGCTTCGGGGTGCCGTAGTTGTTCATGAGCGCGCCCTGCCACCGCTGGGTCAGCTCCTCGTTGGCGGTCATACGGCATCCCCCTCTTCCGCATCCGGCACGACCATCGTGCCGATGCCCTCGTCGGTGAAGATCTCCAGCAGGATCGAGTGCTGGACCCGCCCGTCGATGACCCGGGCGGTCGTCACGCCGCCCCGCACGGCGTGCAGGCAGCCCTCCATCTTCGGGACCATGCCGGAGCTCAACTCCGGCAGCAGCTGCTCCAGTTGGGAAGCGGTGAGGCGGCTGATCACCTCGTCGGAGTTGGGCCAGTCCTCGTAGAGGCCCTCGACGTCCGTGAGGACCATGAGGGTTTCGGCGCCAAGTGCCGCAGCGAGTGCCGCAGCCGCCGTATCAGCATTGACGTTGTAGACATGTCCGTCGTCCTGGGAGCGGGCGATCGACGAGACGACCGGGATGCGGCCGTCGGCGAGCAGGGCCTCGATCACGCCCGTGTCGATCGCGGTGATCTCGCCCACCCGCCCGATGTCGACCAACTCGCCGTCGATCTCGGGCTGGTGCTTGGTGGCGGTGATGGTGTGCGCGTCCTCGCCCGTGAGCCCCACGGCCAGCGGACCGTGCTCGTTGAGCAGGCCGACCAGTTCGCGCTGCACCTGCCCGGCGAGCACCATGCGTACGACGTCCATGGCGTCCTCGGTGGTGACGCGCAGGCCGGCCTTGAACTCGCTGACGATGCCGTGCTGGTCGAGGGCTGCGCTGATCTGCGGGCCGCCGCCGTGCACGACGACGGGCTTGAGGCCGGCGTGGTGCAGGAAGACGACGTCCTGCGCGAAGGCGGCCTTCAGGTCCTCGTCGATCATGGCGTTGCCGCCGAACTTGATGACGACCGTCTTGCCGTTGTGCCGGACCAGCCAGGGCAGTGCCTCGATGAGGATCTGCGCCTTGGGAAGCGCGGTGTGTTTGCGGGTCACGTTGCTCATGACGAGTAGGCGCTGTTCTCGTGGACGTAGTCGGCGGTGAGGTCGTTGGTCCAGATGGTGGCGGCCTCGGAGCCGGCGGCGAGGTCGGCGACGATGTGCACCTCGCGGTAGCGCATGTCGACCTTCTCGCGGTCCTCGCCGACTCCGCCGTTCTTGCACACCCAGACACCGTTGATGGCGACGTTGAGCCGGTCGGGCTCGAAGGCGGCCTTCGTGGTGCCGATCGCGGAGAGCACGCGGCCCCAGTTGGGGTCCTCGCCGTGGATGGCGCACTTGAGGAGGTTGTTGCGGGCGATGGAGCGGCCCACCTCGACGGCGTCGTCCTCGGTCGCGGCGTTGACCACCTCGACCTTGATGTCCTTGCTGGCGCCCTCGGCGTCCCGGATGAGCTGCTGGCCCAGGTCGTCGCAGACGGTCCGTACGGCCTCGGCGAACTCCGCGTACTCCGGGGTGGCCTCGGAGGCGCCGGAGGCGAGCAGCAGCACGGTGTCGTTGGTCGACATGCAGCCGTCGGAGTCCACACGGTCGAAGGTGACCCTGGTGGCGGCGCGCAGCGCCTTGTCCAGGGTCGCGCTGTCGAGGTCGGCGTCGGTGGTGAGGACGACCAGCATGGTGGCGAGGCCGGGGGCGAGCATGCCGGCGCCCTTGGCCATGCCGCCGACGGTCCAGCCGTCCTTGGTGACGACGGACGTCTTGTGGACGGTGTCGGTGGTCTTGATGGCGATGGCGGCCTTCTCGCCGCCGTGCTCGCTCAGGGACTCGGCGGCCGTCTCGACTCCGGGCAGCAGCTTGTCCATGGGCAACAGGACGCCGATGAGGCCCGTGGAGCACACGGCCACGTCGCCGGCACCCACGCCGAGCACGTCCGCGGCCTTCTCGGCGGTCGCGTGCGTGTCCTGGAAGCCCTTCGGTCCGGTACAGGCGTTGGCGCCACCGGAGTTGAGGACGACAGCGGCCAGCTCACCGCTCTTGAGGACCTGCTCCGACCACAGCACCGGCGCGGCCTTGACACGGTTGGAGGTGAAGACGCCCGCGGCGGCGCGGCGGGGCCCGGTGTTGACCACGAGGGCCAGGTCCGGGTTGCCGTTCTCCTTGATTCCGGCGGCGATGCCCGCCGCCGTGAACCCCTTGGCTGCCGTGACGCTCACGGTGCGACTCCGATCGTGGAAAGTCCGGTGGTCTCGTCGAGACCCAGGGCGATGTTCATGCTCTGGACGGCACCGCCCGCGGTGCCCTTGGTCAGGTTGTCGATGGCGCTGATCACGATGATGCGGCCGGCGGCCTCGTCGTACGCGACCTGCACCTGAACGGCGTTGGAACCGTAGACGGACGCCGTCGCGGGCCACTGCCCCTCGGGCAGGAGGTGGACGAACGGTTCGTCGGCGAACGCCTTCTCGTAGGCGGCGCGCAGCGAGTCGCCGGTGACGCCGTCGGTGGCCTTGGCACTGCACGTGGCGAGGATGCCCCGGGGCATCGGCGCGAGGGTCGGCGTGAAGGAGACGGTGACGGGCTCGCCCGCGGCCGCGGAGAGGTTCTGGATCATCTCGGGCGTGTGCCGGTGGCCACCGCCGACGCCGTACGGCGACATGGAGCCCATGACCTCGCTGCCCAGCAGGTGCGGCTTGGGCGCCTTGCCCGCGCCGGAGGTGCCGGAAGCGGCGACGATCACGGCCTCGTGGGCGGCCAGCCCCGCCGCGTACGCCGGGAACAGCGCGAGCGTGGCGGCCGTCGGGTAGCAACCGGGCACCGCGATGCGCCTGGACCCCTCCAGCGCGGCGCGGGCGCCCGGCAGTTCGGGGAGGCCGTAGGGCCAGGTCCCGGCGTGTGCGGAGCCGTAGAACCTCTCCCAGTCGGCCGCGTCCTTCAGCCGGAAGTCGGCGCCCATGTCGACGACGAGGACGTCCGGGCCGAGCTGCTCGGCGACGGCGGCGGACTGTCCGTGGGGCAGCGCGAGGAAGACGACGTCGTGTCCGGCGAGGACCTCGGGCGCGGTCTCCTGGAGCACCCGGTCGGCCAGCGGCAGCAGATGCGGCTGGAGCGCGCCGAGCCTCTGACCGGCGTTGGAATGGCCGGTCAGGGCGCCGATCTCGACCTCGGGGTGCGTCATGAGCAGCCGCAGCAGCTCCCCGCCCGCATATCCACTCGCTCCGGCGACCGCCACACGTACAGCCATGAACCCTCCTCTTGGATGGCATGACTATACGCAGCAATGCACGGTTATGCAATCTTGGGGCGCGCGGGCCGGTGCGACTTTGCGAGATACCGGTGCGACGTTACGAGACAGGTGACGCGCCCGCTCCCGCGGCCCGCACGGCGCTTGCGTTGGGGCCCATGACCGTATGGCTGAACGGCACCCACGGCGCAGGCAAGACGACCAGTGCACTCGTGCAGCAGCTGATCCCGGATTCACGGGTGTTCGACGCCGAGAAGGTCGGCGAGACACTCATGGACATCACGCCGGGGCTGCCCGGGCCCGGGGCGGACAACTTCCAGCACTGGCCGCCGTGGCGGCCGCTCGTCGTCGAGACCGCCCGCCGCGTACTCGACTACACCGGCGGCACCCCGGTGATGCCCATGACCGTCCTGGTCGAGCAGTACTGGCGCGAGATCAGCACGGGCCTCGCCCACCATGCCGTTCCGGTACGGCACTTCGTCCTCCACGCCGACCAGGACACCCTCCGCGGGCGCATCGAGGGGGCCCCTCCCGCCCCCTCCCCGTTCCGGCCCGCCCAGGCCGCCCTGCAGATCGCGGAGGCCGTCAAGAGTTGAGTTCCACCCGCCACCCGGGAAGAAAAAACATTCGGAAAACAACAGGTGAATGGAGAGTCACGGAACAAGGTCTTTCGTTCGTTCCACATTGCTCGCGACGAGCGTGCTTTTCCTCCTGAGAACAGCACCGCGTCGGCGGAAAGCCGGAATGGCACCGAACAGAATCAGGCCCAGCAGTGCGGCAGAACCGACCACCGTGCCCAGCCGTAGACCGGGCGGATGGAACGTGCACGTGAGGCTTGTCGAGGAGCCGTCGAGCGGCATGGCGATCAGCCCGTGGAACTCCCCGGCGGGTACGACCGGAGTGTCCCCCGTGGCGCAGCGCCAGCCGGCGATCCGGGGCGCCGCGACGACGGCGGTCCCCACGCTGCCGGCCGGCAGTTCGGCCCGGACGGTGCCGTCCGACACGGACACCTTCGTGGCGCCGGTGGCCTTGAGCCGTTCGGCGGCGGTGTGCAGCCGGGCGGTGTCCAGGCAGCCGACCGCCCCGTCCGGGACGAAGCCCGTGCGGTCGGGGGACAGCTCGATCAGCAGGCGGCCGGAGACCGGAACCCTGCCGAGCCGCTGCATGGCGGCGATCTTGGTGCCGTGGTCGGACCTGAAGCGTCCGGTCGGGCCGGCCGAGTCACCGGCGACCCGCGCGGTGCCCGAGAAGTACGGCGCCCACAGGTACACCTCGCTGCCGGCCGCGCAGCGGGCCGTGATCGTCGGCTTCCGTGTGTTTCCGGGAGCGGGAGTGCCGATGCGCAGGCCGGGCCGATCGTCGTCGCTGCGGGACGGCTGCCGGCCGGCGCTCGTGCGGACCGTGAGCCGGGGTGTGTCGTACACCCGGGTGCCCAGCAGCAGTTCCTGGTTGCGGTACGGCGACGAGCCGAAGCCGGAGCGGTTCCCGGGCGTGTGAGCGGGGGTGCCGGACGGCCGTACCGTCACCAGGGGCGGCACGTCCTGCCGGGTCACGGTCACCCGGCTGCCGTCCTGCGGGAACCAGTTCTGGTGCGGGTCCGGCGGGGAGTGCACCCGCGCGCCGACGGAGAAGATCACGTCCGTCACGGCGTTGTCCAGGCTCTGGAGGTTGCGGCCCCGCGAGGTCCAGCCGCCCCCGAGGGCGGGCAGCGTACGGCTGAGGACGTCGGAGGTGTGGCTGCTGTAGTACTGGGCGCCCTGGCCGCCCACCAGCATCGGGTCGTTGGCCACGGTCTGTTCCCGGCCCGGGTCGGTACGGTACCGGGGCCAGCCGTCGGCCTGGTCGATCGCCCGCGCCTGGCTCGCCTGCCGCTCCCCCCAGGGCGCATAGTCGTCCATGTGGCCGAACCGCAGCCGGGTGGCCACGGCCGAGGTGGCGGTGGCCTCGCCGAGCTGCGCCCCGAGGAGCAGCGTCACGGCGATCACGGCCGGGGCGGTGAACCGGAGGCCGCCGACGAGCGGCCCGCGGTCCGGGCGGCCGAGCAGGGCCAGCCCGCCCAGCGCGCCCAATGCGGCGAGCAGCAGGATCGGCCAGGCGACGGGGCGCACCAGATCGCTGCGGCTCGCGACCGCGGCGATCAGCGCGAGCAGCGCGCCCGCCGCGCCCAGCGCACGCCGGTCGGGCGGGCCGTACGAGAGCGAGTACCAGGCGGCGATCACCAGCAGCCCGCACAGGACGAAGGTCTGGCGGTACGAGCTGCCCTGGGGGGTGGCGAAGGCGTGCCAGGCCAGCTGGGTCGGCTCCCACTGCATCGACAGCACCATCCCGGCCACGAGCAGCGTCCACGCGGCGCGCACCCGCGAAGGCACCGCCCGTTGGAACGGCAGGGCGAGGGCGAGCAGCAGCGCCGTCGTGCCCACGTACACGCCCGGCGTACCGAACCCGTACGTCGTCGGCAGCAACCGGGCCAGCAAGTCCTCCCCCGCCACCGGGACGAACCCCCGGAAGCGGCCCGGGGAGGCGTGCTCGCTGCCGAAGTACACCACCGCGACCAGCGGTGCGGCCAGGCCCACGCCGAGGGCGACGGTCAGCCCGGCCCGGCCCGCCGCCGCGAGCGCCTGCCGGCGGGAGGGGCGGGCGAGAACGAGCCTGACCAGCAGCACCAGACCGGCGCCGATGGTGGCCATGTACGCCGTGTAGAAGTTGGCGATCCAGGCGAGGGTCACGACCAGCACGCCGAGGACGCGGTTCCGTCCGTGCAGGATCCACTCCCCGACCAGGCACAGCAGCGGCAGGGCGATGAGACCGTCGAGCCACATCGGGTTGTACGCGGCGTCCCCCACGCTCCAGCCGCACAGCGCGTACGAGGCGCCCAGCAGTCCCGCGGCCCACCAGCGGCCCGGGCGCAGGGTGAGCAGCAGCCAGGCCATGACGGCGCCCGCGGTCGCCGTCTTCAGCACGGTGATCACATACACCGCGAGGTCGATCTCGTCCCGCGGGAACACCGCCACGAGCAGGGCGAACGGGCTGGTGACGTAGGTGCCGAGGTCGGGGAGGAAGCCGGCGCCGTACCCGGACTGCCAGTTGACGAGGAGTCCGCCGTCGGCCCTTCCGTGGAGGAGGTCCCACAGGTGGGCGTGGAAGGGCACGTACTGGTTGCCCAGGTCGTTGACGCTCCGGGTGCGCGGGCCGAAGGGGTAGCTGCGGGCGACGGCGTCGGCGGCGCAGAACACGATGACGGTGACGGCCGCCGCCAGCAGGGCCGCCAAGCGCCGAGCAATGCCACTTCCGCGTAATGCGGATGTGGGCAGGGTCGGGCTGGGCATTTTCGGGAGTCCCCCCGTCCGTGGTCGATTTCGCCGACTTAGACGAGCATTTCTTCCGGACGGTTGTGCCGCCCCCGGAAAGTGACGGGAGGAATTCCGAATTCGCGCGAGGAGTGTTAAATGGGGTGGCCGTTTTCAGTCGGCGATCATGCGGTTGCCGAACCATGCCGTCCGGTCGGTGGCCCGCTCCCGCTGGCGGCGCACGACGTACCGTCCGGGCGCGATTCCGGTGCCGCCGTGCTCGGGGTGGATGAGGTAGGCGACGGCCGAGGTCTCGAGCATGCCGAGAGCGAGCCGCACGGTGTCGCGCACGTCGGTGGTCCAGCGGCAGGTGCCCGGATCGGCGACGAGCGTGTGCGGGTTGCCGCCGGCCGCGCTGCGCAACAGCTCGATCCCGGCGGCGGGCACGTCCTGCCAGCGGGCGTCCGCGTGGTCGTCCATGCTGTGCTCGACGTACGCGTACGGGACGACGATCAGATCGCCCTGGGCCTGGAGGCCGTCGACGACGGGGATGGTGACCTGGCGCTCGAGATGGTCGAGGACGTCGAGGCCGGTGCGGGCGGTCAGCTCGGACAGGGTCATGGTCATGGGTGTCACCTCAGGGGTCGGGAAGCATGGGTCGGAAGGTCCGGGGTCGCGTGCGGCGGCATGAGCGCGCCGAGGCCCCGCGTCAGGTCCGGCGGACGAGCCGTGCGTAGTGCTCGCCGGACAGGCCGTACGTCCAGCCGGCGGCCGCCACCGGGTCGTCGAAGTACGGCGGCACGCTCAGGCCGTAGCGGCGCTGGGTGCCGTCGGGCTCGACGGAGCCGTTGACGACGAGCAGGAGGCGCGCGGGGCGGCCCCACAGTTCACGGGGTACGTCGTAGAGGTGCAGGGCCGAGCCGGAGTTGCCGGGGTCCGGGGCCGTGGCGACGTGGCCGAGGCGGGCCTGCTCGATGTAGGCGCCCCAGCCGATGCGTTCGATGGCGCTGCGGCGCACCTCGACGTTGCGCTCGGCGTGGATGCGTTCGACGGTGGGGGCGTTGATCACCCAGGCCGGGACGTGCGTGCCGTGCAGGGCGTGGACCCCGGAGTCGTCGGCGAAGCGGACGGCCGGGCCGTCGTCGCGGTGCAGCCGGCGTTCGCCGGCGAGGGCGCCTGGCAGGGGCTCGGTGTGGATCTCGACGGGCCGCTCCGCCATGACGCACCGGCCCCGGCCCGGCCACCACCAGCCCGTGGCACGGGCGAGCCGGCCCAGCAGGCGGAGCAGGTCGGTGTCCCGGCGGTCGTAGACCTCCAGGCCGGTGCGGGCGTAGACGTCGTAGTGGGCGATCCAGTGGGCGTCGTGCTGGCCGTACCAGGTGGTGCCGTCGAGACCGGGGGTCGTGGGCAGGAACTCGGAGCGGACGGGGGCCCGTACGCAGTCGTGCAGGGTGGTGCGCAGCGCGTCGTGGACGAGGGAGCTCACCACGGACCGCAGCGGGACGCCGGCGGCGAGAGCCGCTTCGGGTTCCATGGTGAGTGGTTGCCGCCACGAGAGCGCCGTCACACCGCGGCCGATACGGGCGTCGAGGCGGTCGCGCGTCTCGTGCACGAGCGAGGCCAGTCGCGCGGCGAGGGACAACTTCCTTGGCTGCGGGTGCAGTTCGGTGCCCCTCAGCCGCAGGGGCGGGAAGGTGACGTGGTCGTCGAGGACGAGCGACAGCGCCGCGGTGGGCGAGGGCACCCAGGTGAACTCGGGCGCCGGTTCGTCGATCAGTCGGTACAGGGCGGTGACGGCGGCTTCGGCGTCGGCGCGGTCGGCCGGGCCCGTGGCCAGCCCGTGCGCTCGCCACTCGGCACTCAGGGAACGGGCCAGTGCGATGCGGTCTGCTCCCCCTCGGGGAGAGGTAGCGGGGCTCACCGGAGGACTTCGAGGTCCGCCTTTCGGATCATCATGGGTCGGATGATGACAGGAACTTCAAGGACGGGCAACCGAGTTGTCGAGCATCCGGCGGTGGTGACGCCGGGCGGGCGTGGGGAATGGTCACCCACGCCCGCCCGGCGGGTCCGGCTACCTCTGCTTGATGCGCAGGAAGGTGATCGAGTTCGCCGGGAAGGTGTACGTGAACTTGTCGGCGACCCCGGTGAGGGTCGAGGAGACGGGCGCGACCGGTGTCTCGGTCTCGCTGTTCACGGCGCCCGGCGCTGCGGCCAGCGTGGTCACCCTGGCCTTGGAGGAGACTTTGGCGCCGCCCAGGTCGATCGCGGTACGGGCCGCCGAGTCCTGCGCGTTGACGACCTTGACGATCAGCTCACCGGTCTTGGCGTCGCGCGTGACGACCTGGCGGAACGGCTCGGCCGGCTTGTCGTCGGTGAAGCTGCCCCACTCCTGGCCGTCGAGGTAGAGGGTCACCTGACGGCCGCGCACCTTGATGTCGATGTCGTAGGCACGGCCAGTCTCTACGCTCCCCGCCTTGGAGAGCAGCGTCGACTTGCCGCCGTCCACGGCCTGCTCGACGGCGGACTGGGTGTTGTTCCAGCCGCCCAGGTTCCACCAGTAGTAGTTGCCGGTGTCCTTGACGCCGAAGGCGACGAGGAAGCCCTCCTTGCCGGACTTCTTGGTGGCCTTCACGTGCACGTCGTAGTCGCGCCAGTTCACGTCACCGGCCGAGACCATGGTGTTCTCGGCGGCCGCGTCGCTCTGCACGTACTGCCCGTCCTGCACGCTCCAGCTGCCGCCACCGGTGTGGGTCCACTGCGAGGCGTCACCGGAGAAGTCGTCGCCGAGCAGCGTCCCGCCGTCCGCGTCCGTGACCTTCACGTCGTCGTACGCGGCGCTGGTCGCCCAGGTGGAGAGGCCGACGGCGCCCGTGATCGGTCCCTGCAGCGACGGTGTCCCGGTGGCCGTCGAGGGCACCACCCGGCTGCCGGTGTTGTTCATGAACAGCTTCTGGACCTCGTAGTTGGCGGAGTTCCAGGAGGCGTGGTTGTTGAACCACACCAGGTCCGGGCGCCACTGCACATAGTCCTCGTTGGCGAACAGCGGGGCGTAGGAGGCGAGCTTGACGACGTCCGCGTTGCGTTCCAGGCCGGTCATGAACGCGGCTTCGGAGAGGCCGTTCTTGAAGGCGTTGCCCTGGGACGCGTACTCGCCGAGGAAGACCTTGGGGCCGCTGCGGTCGTAGGAGTCGTAGCGGTTGTTGTTCTGCAGGAACCACTGCGGGCTGTTGTAGTAGTGCTCGTCGACCATGGCGACGTCGGCGTCCCGGTTGAGCTGCCAGGCCGTGTCGAAGGTCGAACCCGCGTCGTCCGGGCCGGAGTTGGAGATGACGGTGATGTTCGGGTACTTGGCCTCGATGGCCGCCCGGAACTGCTTGAAGCGCGCGAAGAACTCGTTGGGCAGGTTCTCCTCGTTGCCGACCTCGATGTGCGTGAGGTGGAACGGCTTGGGGTGGCCCATCTGGGCGCGCTTCTTGCCCCATGTCGACGTCACCGGGCCGTTGGCGAACTCGATGAGGTCGAGGGTGTCCTGGATGTGCCGCTTGAGCAGCGCGTCGTCGACAACGGCCTTGTTCTGGCCGCAGCCGGTCACCAGCGCCGGGACGACGGGCAGCGGCATCGCGCCGATGTCCTCGGAGAGACGGAAGTACTCGTAGTAGCCGAGGCCGTAACTCTGGTTGTAGCCCCAGAAGTTGGAGTTGGTGGCGCGCTGCTCGACCGGTCCGATCGTGTCCTTCCACTGGTAGGACCGGGCGCGCTGCCAGCCGGAGGCCTCGCTGTAGTCCTGCATGGAGCCGGTGTTGACCAGGCAGCCGCCAGGGAAGCGCACGAAGCCCGGGTGCAGGGCGGCGACCTTCTCGGCGAGGTCCTTGCGCAGGCCGTTGGGCTCGTTCCTGTAGGTGTCGCGGGGGAACAGCGACACCATGTCGAGGGCGGTCGCGGCGGAGGAGGCCACGGTCAGACGGCCGTTGCTGCTGGTGCGGGTGGCGGTGAAGGTCGCCTTGTACTTCGCCCAGCCGCCCGCGCGCACGGCCACCGGGCGGGCCGCGGCCAGCGTGCCGTCGGCGTCCTGCAACGAGACCGTCAGGGTCGTGCCGCTCGCGGCGCGCGCCCACACGGAGAAGTCGTACTTCTTGCCCTGCTCGACATGGATGCCGGTGTTGTAGCCCGCGTTCGTGACGGACGAGGCGGCACCCAGGGAGAGGTAGGTGCGGTTGCGGTCGCCCAGGCGGCCGTCGTCGTTCACGACCTGCGCGGTGCCGTCGACCGCCCAGGAGGTCAGCGGGGTGTACGACTTGTTGTCGACGGTGGAGTACTCGAAGGACCGGTTCTGCACGAGCTCGGCGTACAGACCGCCGTCGGCGGCGCGGTTGATGTCCTCGAAGAAGACGCCGTACATCGTGTTGTCGATCTTCGCGCCCTTGGCGGTGGGGTCGACGTTGATGGCGTAGTCGGTGACGGAGTCGGCGTGCGCGGGGACCGGGACGAGTGCGGTGGCCGCCAGGACGGCGGTGGCGGTGAGACCTAGTCTCCAGCGGGTGGTGGGGGTGGTGCTGCGTGACATGGATACTCCGCGGCTCAGTGATATCGCTGTATGTCGCTGTTCGAAATATCGGACCTTGATCAGCACTTCGAACGGCAAGATAGGGAGGGGGCAGGAATGCGTCAATGGGTCGCGCAACAACGGATGCGACGGAGGGTGGTACGAGATGGGCGAATTCTGGCCAGTACCCGACGTCCTGACCTATCTCGCCGGGAGGTGGCGGGTGGCACGGTCGGTGCGGGATCTCGCAGGCGGGGACGGGGGCCGCTTCGACGGGACCACGGGTTTCGGCCCACTCGCCGAAGGGGGTCTGCTGCACCGGGAAGCCGGCACGTTCGTCTGGCAGGGCGTGGCCCGCCCCGCCGAGCGGACCCTGCGCTTCCTGCCGGGCCCGACGCCCGGCACGGCGGACGTCCGCTTCGCCGACGGGCGGCCCTTCCACGACCTGGACCTGACGTCCGGGCGGCACGTCGCCGACCACCCTTGCGCGGCCGACCTCTACCGGGGCGAGTTCATCGTCCTGGACGCGGACCACTGGCGGTCGGTCTGGCGGGTGGGCGGGCCCGCGAAGGACCTCGTCCTGACCACCGACTACGCGCGCGAGGGCTGAGTGGACGCCCCGTCGAAACGGAGGTACCAGCGGCCCGCCCGGCCCGTGACGGTGGTCGTCGACAGCGGGCGGACGTCGATGTTCCAGTACGACGACGGCGGCGCCTTGAGGGCGTACACCAGGGCGGCCCGGATCACCGCGGGCTCGGCCACGGCGACGATGCGGCCGCCGTCCTCGAGGGGCCGGGTGTCGAGCCAGCCACCGACCCGGGCGATGAAGGCCAGCAGCGACTCGCCGCCGTGCGGGGTGGCGCGCGGGTCGGCGAGCCAGGCGTCCACCGCCGCCGGCTCCCGGGCCATCGCCTCGCCGAGGGTCAGCCCGCGCCAGCGGCCCATGTCGCAGTCCCGCAGAGCCGGTTGCCCGAGCGGGGCGTAACCGAGGGCGTCCCCGGTGGCGCGACTGCGTGGTGTCGGCGAGCAGTAGCGCAACTCGGCGACCGCGAGGAGCAGCAGGCCACCGGCGGCATGCTGCACCTCGTCCCAGCCGGCCTGGTCCAACGGCCGGTCGTCCTCGAAACGCTCCGCGAGCAGCGGGGCGCTGCGCGCGGCGGCGACGAACGTGACGCGAAGCGACATGCGGCGATGGTGAGCCGCCGAAGTGCGCAGGTCAAGAGGCGTTACCAGCGAGTTGCTCAGGGTGCGCCAAACCTTGCCGAAATGTCAGGACGGGCCCGGGCAAGTCACTCGAAAACGAGCGCCATCCACTGGTCGGGGCGCTCCAACGACCGGAAGCCGACCTTCTCGTACACCCCATGCGCGTCGTGCGTGGCGAGCAGGATGCGCCGCAGCCCGTACGGGAGCAGGTGCGCGCGCACCGCCTCGACCATGGCCGTCCCGATCCGCTTGCCCCGCACGGACGGATCCACGTAGACGTCGCACAGCCACGCGAAGGTGGCCTGATCCGTCACCACTCGCGCATAGGCGACCTGCTCCCCCGAAGCCGTGTCGAACACGCCGAAGTTGAGCGACCCGGCGATCGCCCGCTCCTGCTTCTCCCGCGCCCGCCCGATCGCCCAGTACGCGTCGGTCGACAGCCAGCGATGCACCCGCTCGAGGTCGATGCGCTCGGGGTCGGTGGAGATCTCGTAGCCGTCGGCGAGGCCCGGGGTATCTGTCATGGCGGGATCCTCACAGCGGCGATGCCTCATGTCGAACGGTTTCCGGGGAGCACCTCGTCGCAGGCGGTACGCAGCCGTCGTACGCCCTCAGCGATCTCCCCCGTCCCCGCGACCGCCGCGAAGCTCAGGCGGACGTGTCCAGCCGGCGGTTCGGCGCTGAAGTAGGGGCGGCCGGGGTTGATCGCGACGCCGGCGCGGAGGGCGGCGGCCGTGAGGGCGACCTCGTCCGTGCCGTCGGGCAGGCGCAGCCAGAGGTGGTAGCCGCCGGACGGGATGTGCGGAAGGGCGAGTTCGGGGAGGTCCAGGCTCAGGGCGGTCGTCAGGGCGTCGCGCCGCGCCTTCAACTCGGTGGCCAGCGCCCGGAGGTGGCGGGACCAGGCCGGGGAGCCGACCAGTTCGAGTGCCGCCTCCTGGAGGGGGCGGGGGACGAAGAAGGTGTCGACGACCTGGATGGCGCGCAGCCGTTCCAGCACGGGACCGCGCGCGGCCAGGGCGCTCACCCGGAAGCTGGGCGAGGTCGCCTTGGTCAGCGAGCCGACGTGCACGACGACTCCGTCGGGGTCGTCGGCGGCGAGCGGACGCGGCAGCTGCCCGGCGTCCTCGTGCACGAGCCGTCGTACGAAGTCGTCCTCGACGACGAACGCGCCCGCCTCCCGCGCGATCCGCAGCACCTCGCCGCGCCGCTCGGGGGCGAGGACGGCGCCCGTCGGGTTCTGGAAGAGCGGCTGGCAGACGAAGACCCGGGCGCCGGTCGCCCGGAACGCGTCGGCGAGCAGCGCGGGCCGCACGCCGTCCGCGTCGACCGGCACGGGCACCGGGCGCAGTCCCGCCGCCCGGGCGATCGCCAGCATGCCGGGGTACGTGGGCGACTCCACGAGGACGGGCGCGCCGGGCGGCGCCACCGCCCTGAGCGCCGTCGTCAGGGCCGACTGCCCGCCCGCGGTGACCAGCACCTCAGCCGCGGTCACCGCGCCGCCGATGCCGCGCGCGAACCACTCGCGCAGCTCCGGCAGCCCCTCCAGCGGCGGCCGCCCCCAGGCGCCGGGCCGCCGCCCCGCCCGCGCCAGAGCCGCGGACATGGCCCGCTCGGGCTGCAACGAGGGGTGCAGATAGCCGCCGTTGAACTCCAGGACCCCGGGCGGCGGGGCCGCGAGCGAGACCGTCACCCCGGAGGCGTCCACGGTGCGCGGCACGAGGTCGGCAATGCCGTCCGCGCTGAGCGCGACCTCCTGCCAGGAGGTGTCCCCGGCGGGAGCGCTCGCCGCCCGGGGCCGCGCCCGGAACGCGCCGGCGCCCGGCCGCGTGACCACCAGCCCCTCGGCGACCAGCTGCGCGAGGGCCCGCGACACGGTCACCGGACTGACCCGGAACCGCTCGACCAGGGACCGGCTCGACGGGAGCTTTCCACCAGGAGAGTAGCGGTCGAGCTCTCGCCGCAACTGATCCGCCAGCTCACCCACACTGCTACGCTCTTGCATGAAACAGCAGAGTAGCGCTACTGCCCCGCCCCGGATAGCAGTCACCACCCCGAGCACCACTGCGGGGGCCGCCCCGCGCGACCGCCGCGGCCTCGGCACCCTTCAGGCCGGGCTCGGGGTTGTCGCCTTCTCGCTCACCTTTCCGGCCACCGCATGGGGTCTGGAGGGGTTCGGGCCCTGGGCGCTGGTCGCCGTGCGCAGCGTCCTCGCGGCGCTGATCGCGGGCGTCTGCCTGCTGGCTCGGCGGGTGCCGCCGCCCGCACGCCGGCACTGGCCCGGGCTCGCGGTCGTCGCCGGCGGAGTGGTTGTGGGCTTCCCGCTGCTGTCGACGCTCGCCCTGGAGACCTCGACCACCGCCCATGCCGCCGTCGTGGTCGGCCTGCTGCCCCTGACGACCGCCGTCTTCTCCGCGCTGCGCGTCGGCACCCGGCCCTCCCGCACCTTCTGGGCGGCCGCGCTCGCGGGCGCGGCCGCGGTGCTCGCGTTCACCGTGCAGCAGAGCGGCGGCGCCCTCACCAGCGCCGACCTGTACCTGTTCGCCGCCCTGCTGGTGTGCGCGGCCGGCTACACCGAGGGCGGCCGACTGGCCCGGGTCATGCCGGGCTGGCAGGTGATCGGCTGGGCGCTGGTGCTGTGCCTGCCGCTGGCCGTGCCCGCCGCCGCGCTCGCGCTGGCACACCAGCCCGCGCAGCTCACCGCGCACAGCGTGGCCGGGGTGCTGTGGGTGGCGGCGGGCTCGCAGTTCCTCGGGCTGGTCGTCTGGTACCGGGGCATGGCGGCCATCGGCATCCCGAAGGCCAGCCAGTTGCAGTTGGCCCAGCCGCTGCTCACACTGGTGTGGTCGGTGCTGCTGCTGGGCGAGCACCTGACAGCGGCCGCCCCCCTGACGGCCGCTGCCGTACTGGTCTGCATTGCGGTCACCCAGCGGGCGCGGGGTTGAGCGGGCCGCACGGTCCCCTCTCCGCCGGCGCCCTCCGCCGTAGACTCAAAGCCACGGACCGCCGCTCCCGCAGGCGTGAGGAGGCCCCCAGATGCACGCAACCGTGGGCGACCAGCTTGTCCAGCACGGCAGGGTGGTCGGTCAGCACGACAAGGTAGGCGAGATCGTCGAAGTGATGGGCCGGGAGGGCACCCCTCCGTACCGCGTCCGCTTCGAGGACGGGCACGTGGGTGTGTGCTCGCCCGGTCCCGACACCGAGATCCGTCACAAGGAGACCGGCCCGTCGATGGGCCGGTAGCGGCCCGCCCTCGGGCGGTGGATCACCGCGGGGGTTTCGCCGGCTGCTCGTAGTGGTCGGCGACCACCCGCGCCATCGCCCCGATCCGGTCCGCCGCCACGTCCTTGGCGGCGAAGAACACATGCCCACGCACCTGCGGATGTCCGTCGGCGAGCGTGAGATGCCGGGACAGCTCGGCCGGGTCCTGCCAGGCCGCCGCCTGCGCCGGGTCCCCCGCCCGGTACAGCGCCTCACCGACGTACAGCTTCGTCCTCGTACCCCGCGCCACCTCGGCCCACCAGGGCACGAGTGTGGCGTAGTCGGCGGCGGCGAAGCCGATGTGCCAGTACAACTGCGGGCAGATGTAGTCGATCCAGCCCTCGCGCACCCACTTCCGGGTGTCGGCGTGGATGTCGTCGTACGACTGCAGCGCCCTCGTTTCCGAGCCTCGCGTGTCGCTGGAGGCGTTGCGCCACACCCCGAACGGGCTGATCCCGAACTGGGTGCCGGGCCGGATCGTCTTGATGCGCGCGGCGGTCTCGCGCACCAGCCGGTCGATGTTGTCCCGCCGCCAGGCGGCCCGGTTCGGGAAGGCGCCGCCGTAGGTGTCGTAGGCCGCGTCGTCGTCGAAGGTCTGGCCCGCCACGGGATACGGGTAGAAGTAGTCGTCGAAGTGCACGGCGTCCACCGGGTACTTCTTCACCGCGTCGAGCATCGCGTCCTGCACGAAGGCGCGGACCTTCGGCAGCCCGGGGTTGTAGTACAGCTTCCCGCCGAACGTCACCACCCAGTCCGGGTGCCGGCGGGCGGGGTGGGAGGCGACGAGTTTCGACGGGTCGGCGTGCAGGGCGATGCGGTACGGGTTGAACCAGGCGTGCAGTTGGAGCCCGCGCGCGTGCGCCTGAGCGACGGCCGTGCCGAGCGGGTCCCAGCCCGGGTCCGCGCCCTGGGTGCCGGTGAGGACCTGGGACCACGGCTCGTGGGGCGAGGGCCACAGCGCGTCGGCGGTGGGCCGCACCTGGAACATCACCGTGTTGAGACGGTTGCGGACCGCCAGGTCGAGAAGAGCGATCAGCTCGGTGCGCTGCTGGGCGGCGGTCAGGCCGGGCCGGGACGGCCAGTCCCGGTTGGCCACGGTCGCCAGCCACATCCCCCGCATCTCGCTCACCGCACGCCGGTGTCCGGGTGCGGGCGCCGAGCCCATCGCCAGCATCGACATCGCGGCCAGTGCGAACGCCCGCCGAGTCGGTCGCCTCATGCCCCCACACCCCCGCACACCGTGGATCCGCGCCGTCACGGACCGTCTCCGTGCCCCAAGGATGCCGTACCCAGGCGATCGATCATCGATACTTGGGAGTAACGTGCACGATCGGAGCAGGCACCGAACCACGGCGTACTGCCGGAGCCGAAGATCAGCAGCAGCGAAAGGGACGATGTGACGGGCATCCCAGCGGGAGACATTGCACGCGTCGGCGTGGTGGGCTGCGGTCAGATGGGCGCGGGCATCGCCGAGGTGTGCGCCCGCGCCGGACTGGACGTGATGGTCGCCGAAACCACTGGCGAGGCCCTGGAGATCGGCCGTACCCGGCTGTACAACTCCCTGGCCAAGGCGGCCGAGCGCGGCAAGATCACCGAGGAGGAGCGGGACGAGACGCAGGCGCGCCTCGGCTTCACCACCGACCTCGGCGAGTTCGCCGACCGGGATCTGGTGATCGAGGCCGTCGTCGAGAACGAGCAGGTCAAGACCGAGATCTTCCAGGTGCTGGACCATGTGGTGACCCGGGCGGACGCCATCCTGGCCTCCAACACCTCCTCGATCCCGCTGGTGAAGCTGGCGGTGGCCACCTCGCGGCCCGACCACGTCATCGGCATCCACTTCTTCAACCCGGCCCCGGTGCAGCAGCTCGTCGAACTGATCCCGGCGCTCACCACCTCCGAGGGCACGCTCGGCCGGGCGCAGCTGTTCACCGAGAAGCTGCTCGGCAAGCACGCCATCCGCGCCCAGGACCGCTCGGGCTTCGTGGTCAACGCGCTGCTGATCCCGTACCTGCTCTCCGCGATCCGGATGTTCGAGTCGGGCATCGCCAGCCGCGAGGACATCGACAACGGCATGGAGATGGGCTGCGCCCACCCCATGGGCCCGCTGAAGCTGTCGGACCTGATCGGCCTGGACACGGTCGCCTCGGTGGCGCACAGCATGTACGAGGAGTACAAGGAGCCGCTGTACGCCGCTCCCCCGCTGCTCCAGCGCATGGTCGACGCGGGTCGGCTGGGCCGGAAGTCGGGTTCGGGCTTCTACACCTACGGCTGATCACGTTCGGTGACGACCACGGGCCCGGCACTCTTCGGAGTGCCGGGCCCGCGCCATTCACACACCGTGTGCGCTCCGGACCCGCATATGCCCCTCGCACACTCTCCCCACCTGTCCCACAGGCGAGTTCACTCTTCATGCGCATGCAAGGGATGTGAGACGACTACGGAAAGGAGTGGACACGTGACCGCCGATCCCGAGCATCCCGTGGTCCATGGTGAACTCGCAGAGTTACGGCGCCGCCTCGACGTGGCGTACGCCCGCGTCGAGGGAGGGCTGGCCCTGCTGTCCCACCGCACCGAGGAGACCGCCAAGGAAGTGGACGAACTGAGCACCCGCCTCGTCACGTTGGAACACGCGCGATGGCCGCTGCCCTCGCTCGCGGCCCTGACGGCCGTCGGAGCGCTGGTGGTGACGGTCTGGCAGGCCTTCGGCCGCTAGTGCCCCTGGCGACCGGGACGCGGTGGGGGGTTCAGGTTTTCGCGTCCTGCCCGAGCCTGAGGTGATGCAGCAGCAGTAACGCGGCCGCCATGTTGGCGGCCGGGACCTCCCCACGGGCGACCATGTCGGGGACGAGCTTGAGGGGGACCCATTCCCGGCGGTCCGACTCGAAGTCGTCCACGGGGTGTCCGACGTACTCGCCCTCGTCCGACCAGAAGATGTGGTGCCGGGCGTCGGTGAGGCCGTTGGACGGCTCCACGCTCATGAGGTGGCGCAGGGGCCCCGGCCGCCAGCCGGTCTCCTCCTCGAGTTCCCTGGCGGCGGCGCGGGCGATGTCCTCGCCGTCCTCGACGACGCCCGCCGCGAGTTCCCACCCCCAGCTGTCCGTGATGAAGCGGTGGCGCCACAGGAGGAGGATCTCGTTGGCCTCGTTCACCACCGTGGCCACGGCGACGGGCCGCAGCCGTATGAGGAAGTGATCGAGGTGCCGACCGTCCGGTAGTGCGACGTCCGCGAGGTTGACGCTGAACCAGCGGTTTTCATACACCGTTTGTTCGTTCTGTTTCGTCCACTGCACGGTTGTGCCACCTTCCGTCGAGTAAGTGGCAATATCGCAGCAGGGAGTGTGAGGGTGTCGGTGCTCAGGAACCGGCCTACAGCGGCACGCGCAGCGCCCCGTCGATGAGTTCGGCGGCCTCGGCCGTGCCCGCGCCGCCGCTGCGGACGAGGTGCTCGCGCACCGCCCGGAGTCTGTCCCGCAGGCGCTGGGACTCCATTCCCCGGGCCGCCTCGGCCATCCGCACCGCCGTGGCCACCGCCTTGTCGGCGTTGCCCTGACGCAGTTCGATCGTGCTGAGCATGGCCAGCCGGTGCACCCGCCCCCGGTCGTGCGCGGGGTTGTCGACGGCCGCGGCGGCATGCTCTCCGGCGGCCACCAGCTCGCCGAGGCTGAGCAGCGCCTCGGCCACCTGCACGTTGACCAGACCGGGTTGGACATAGCCGGTCTCGTCGGGTTCGTATCCGCGCCGGATGCGTTCGGCGGCCGTCTCCGCCCGCCGGATGCAGGACAGCGCGCTCGTGCCGTCACCGAGGTGGGCGTACGCCTTCGCCTGCATCGCGTACAGGTCGGAGGCCAGCGCGGGCGTGATGTGCTTGCCGGCGGCGCGCAGCGCGGCCTCGGCGAAGGCGACGGCCTGCCGGTACTCCCGCATGAACAGCGCCTGATTGACCAACAGCGCGATGACGTACGCGCCGAGTCCCCGGTCCCCGCTGGCCTTCGCGAGCCGCAGCGCCTGGTGGAAGTAGCGCTGGGCGAGGCCGTGCGCGTCGGAGTCGTACGCGCAGATGCCCGCGATCGCCACCAACCCGCCCGTCGCGCGGTGGAGCTGACGGCCCGTCGCGTCGGTGTAGCTGCCGCGCAGCAGCGGGGCCGCCTCCGCGTTGAGGAAGCCGACGATGCGGGCGCGGGTCGCTATGCCGCCGGCCTTGCGGTACATCTGCTCGTAGTGGGTGCGGGCGGCCCGCAGCATCTCGAGGTCGGCCGCCGTGACCCGGTGCCGGCCGCCGCGCGAGACGTCCACGTCCTCGGGCGGGTTCTCCCACTCCCACACCGGCATCACGGCGGGGGTACCGGTGACGGCGGGCGCGCACAGTATGTGCGGGCGCTGCTGCTCGTCGGAGCGCCACAGGGCGGTGGCCCGTTCGACGAAGCCGGAGAGCGAGGTGCCGAGGGGGGTGGACGGCTCTCCCGGGACGCCGAGGCCGATGTCGTCGAGCGTGACCGGCCGGCGCAGACGCCCGGCGAGCACCTCGCAGATCAGGTCGGGCACCTGGCCCCGCGGCCGCTGCCCCTTCAACCACCGTGCCACGGCGGTGTGTTCGTATCTCAGGGCGAGACCGCGTGCCCGTCCCGCCTGGTTGACATGTGCGGCCAGCCCCGCGTGCGAGATCCCGGCCTCGTCCAGGATCGCGTCGAGCAAGGTGTTGGGCTGCATGAGTGCCCCCCGGGTGGCTCGGTGCCGTCAGGGTAGTGCGTCCGGCTTCACACGGGGTGTGAACGGAGTACGCGGATCCGGACTGTGTGCGCGCTGTTGCGGAGAGTTTCCAACCGGTTGACTGAAATGCCTCGCAAGAGGCCGGCCGGGCCGCCGGCTCCCCCTCGTACAGTACGGCGGCCCGCCGCGGCGTCGCGCTTGCTGTGCCGGGGAGTTCAGAGGTGGTTCGTCGGGTGCGGGTACGTGGGGGCTGGTCGCGCCCGCGCGGCGGAGCCGCATGTGTCACTGTCCCGCGCGCCTGGGGGCGCGCCGCACTGGACCGTGCTGCGCTCGTTCCGTAGGACCAGTAGGGCGATGTCGTCGGTCGGCCTGCCCGCTGTGTGGCGGAGCAGTGCGTCGAAGACCGTGCGCAGGATCGTCTGCGGGGTCACCGGCTGGCCACGGACCGCACCCGCGATCGCGTCCGGCAGGGAGAAGAACCGGCCATGACCGTCTCGTGCGTCCTCGGCACCGTCCGTGTGGAGGATGAGGGACTCACCGGTGAGCAGGTGGCCGACAGACTGGGCGGGGAGTTCGCGCGGCAGCGGGAACGGGCCGAGAGGTGGCAGGGGGTCGGTGGCGGCGAGGGCCTCGACGCGGGTGCCGGCCAGCCGGTAGGGCCAGGGGTGACCGCAGTTCAGGCACAACAGCTCACCGTCCGGGCGGATCTCCAGCAGCAGTACGGTGACGAACTCCTCGGCGACCGCGTGGTCGTCGCGGGCCCGCTCGGCCAGATGCCGGGCGAGGGCCCGGTCGAGGCGGCGCAGGACGGAACCGAGCTCGGGCTCGTCGTGCACCGCCTCCCGGAAGCTGCCCAGGACGGCGGCGACGGTGCCGAGGGCGGCGAGCCCGTGCCCGCGTACGTCACCCATCACCACCCGCACGCCGTGCTCGGTGGCGATCACCTCGTACAGGTCACCGCCGACCCGGGCGCCGTGGTCGGCGGAGAGCTGCGCGACGGCGGTGTGCAGTCCCCCGACACGCGACGGCAACGGCCGCAACAGGGCGTTCTGAGCGGCGCGCGCGACCCGGCGGGCCTGCTTGAGCTCCTGCAACAGGGCCCGGCGGACTTGCAGGATCAGCCCGGCGCCGGCGGCGAAGAAGACGGCCGTGGTGACGATCCGCGTCCCGAGGTCGTGCTGCTGGGCGAGCGGGCAGACCAGCCTGTACGTGATCGCCAGCGCGCCCCACATGATCGGCAGCCCGAACACGAAGGGCCGCACCCCACGGGGAACCCCAGCCTTGATGCGGATCATGCCGATGGCCCCCCAGTCAGGCCCTGACAACGCAGATCGGACCGGCCCAGAAGGGCCGGTCCGATTCTGTCGCCAGCTGGCCCAAAAGGGCCAGATCACCCACACTTCTCACTCGATCGAGTGAGGTGACCACCAGTGCCCCAACAGGCAACGTTCGCCCCCGTCGCAAACATTGCCTGCCGAGGCGCTAGCCCCTCAGAGCCGCCCCGGACCGCTCACCCGCAAGCGCGACCGCCGCATCCCTCGCTGCCGATGCCTCGTCAACCGTCAGCGTCCGATCCACCGCCCGGAACCGCAGCGCGTACGCCAGCGACTTCTTGCCCTCGCCCAGCTGTTCCGCGTTCTCGTACACGTCGAACAGCCGGATTCCCTCCAGCAGTTCACCCGCACCCTCACGCAGCGCGGCCTCGACCTCCGCGTGCGGCACGGACTTCTCGACGACGAGGGCGACGTCCTGCGTGGCCACGGGGAACGTGGAGATGCTCGGCGCCCGGGGCGTGTCGTCACCGACCTGCTCCAGGGCGTCCAGGTTCAGCTCCATCGCGCTGGTGCGCTCCGGCAGCCCCAGGGCCTTCACGACCCGCGGATGCAGCTCGCCCGCGTGCCCGACAACCCGCTCGGCACCATCCACGACGACCACGAGTTCGGCGCACCGGCCCGGGTGCCACGGCCCGTACTGCCCGCTCCGCACGGTCAGCTCCGCGCCGGTCTCACGGGCGACGGCGCGCGCCGCCTCGACCGCGTCGGCCCAGTCGGCCGGACGGCCCTTGCCCCACCAGCCGGCCTGCTCGCGGGCGCCCGCGAGGACGACGGCGACATGGCGCGGCTGCTCGGGCAGCGCAGCGTTCAGCTCCGCGAGCTCCGCGTCGGTCGGACGCCTGTCGACGGGCAGGTGCCCGGCGGCGCGCTGCTCCTCACGCGGATGGAAGACCAGCCCGGTCTCGAACAACGCGAGGTCATGGGTGCCCCGGCCGTCGTTGCGCCGCAAGGCACCCAGCAGGCCCGGCAGCAGCGACGTACGAAGCGCGGGCTCCTCGTCGTTGAGCGGGTTGACCAGCTTGACGACGCGGCGGGCCGGGTCGTCGGCGTCCAGCAGGAGCTGGTCGAAGACCTGCTCGCTGACGAAGGGGTAGTTCGGCGCCTCGACGTAGCCCGCTCCGGCCAGCGCGCGGCCGACGCGGCGGTGCAGCCGCTGGCGGTGGGTGAGGCCGCGGCCCGAGGGGGGCTTGGGCAGCGTGGAGGGCAGGTTCTCGTAACCCTCCAGCCGGATGACCTCCTCGGCGAGGTCGTTCGCCTCGGCGAGGTCGGGCCGCCAGGACGGCACGGTGACGATCAGCTCGTCCTGCCCGTACACGTCGCAGCCGATGTCCTGCAGCCGCCGCACGACGGTCTCGCGGCCGTAGACGACACCCGCGACCTTGTCCGGGTGGTCGGCCGGGGCGGTGATGGTGTGCGGTGCGGACGGCGCGGTGATCTCGGTGACACCGGCCTCGGCGGTGCCGCCCGCGAGCAGCACCAGCAGGTCGACCGTGCGCTGGGCGGCGGCGGCCGCGGCCTGCGGGTCGACGCCGCGCTCGAAGCGGCGGGACGCCTCGGAGGACAGCTTGTGGCGGCGGGCCGTGCGCGCGACGGCGACCGCGTCGAAGTGGGCGGCCTCGATGACCACGTCGGTCGTGGCGTTCTGGAGGTCCTCGTGGTCCGCGATCTCGGTGTTCGCGCCGCCCATGACGCCGGCGAGGCCGATCGGGCCACGGTCGTCGGTGATGACGAGGTCCTCGGCGTGCAGGGTGCGGGTGACGCCGTCGAGGGTGACGATCTTCTCGCCCTCCTGCGCGCGGCGCACGCCGATGGGGCCCTGGACCAGCCCCCGGTCGTAGGCGTGCAGCGGCTGGCCGAGCTCCATCATCACGTAGTTGGTGATGTCGACGGCGAGCGAGATCGGGCGCATGCCGACCTTCTGCAGGCGGCGCTGCAGCCAGATCGGGGAGCGCGCCTCGGGGTCCAGACCGGCGACGGTGCGGGCGGTGAAGCGGTCGCAGCCGATCGGGTCGGAGACCTTCACCTGGTAGCCGAAGGCGTTGGGGCCGGGGACGTCGAGCAGCGCCGGGTCGCGCAGCGGCAGGCCGTAGGCGATGGCGGTCTCACGGGCGACGCCCCGGATCGACAGGCAGTCGCCGCGGTTGGCGGTGACGGCGATGTCGAGGACCTCGTCGACCAGTTCGAGCAGCTCGATGGCGTCCTTGCCGACCTCGGTCTCGGGCGGCAGCACGATGATGCCGTGGGTGCCGTCGTCGCCCATGCCCAGCTCGCCGCCGGAGCAGATCATGCCGTGGGACGTCTTGCCGTAGGTCTTGCGCGCGGAGATCGAGAAGCCGCCCGGCAGCGTGGCGCCGGGCAGCACCACGACGACCTTGTCGCCGACGGAGAAGTTGCGGGCGCCGCAGACGATCTCCTGGGGCTCACCGGTGCCGTTGGCCTGGCCGACGTCGACGGTGCAGAAGCGGATCGGCTTCTTGAAGCCCTCCAGCTCCTCGATGGTCAGCACCTGGCCGACGACCAGCGGACCCTTGAGGTCGGCGCCGAGGTGCTCGACACTCTCGACCTCCAGACCGGCCGAAATGAGCTTGGCCTGGACGTCACGGCCGGTTTCGGTCGCCGGCAGGTCGACGTACTCCCGCAGCCAAGAAAGCGGGACCCGCATCAGATCTCCATCCCGAACGGCCGGGTGAACCGGACGTCACCCTCGACCATGTCTCGCATGTCTTCGACGTTGTGGCGGAACATCAGCATCCGCTCGATGCCGAACCCGAAGGCGAAGCCGCTGTACTTCTCCGGGTCTACGCCGCAGGCGGTCAGCACCTTCGGGTTGACCATGCCGCAGCCGCCGAGCTCGATCCAGCCCTCGCTGGAGCAGGTGCGGCAGGGGCGGTCGGGGTTGCCGACGGACTCGCCACGGCAGACGTAGCACACCATGTCCATCTCGGCGGACGGCTCGGTGAAGGGGAAGAAGTTCGGGCGCAGCCGGGTCTTCATGCCCTCGCCGAACAGCGCCTGGACCATGTGGTCCATCGTGCCCTTGAGGTCGGCCATGGTCAGGCCCTCGTCGACGGCCAGCAGCTCGACCTGGCGGAAGACCGGGGTGTGCGTGGCGTCCAGCTCGTCGGTGCGGTAGACGACGCCGGGACAGATCACGTACACCGGCAGCTCACGGTCGAGCAGCGAGCGGATCTGCACGGGCGAGGTGTGGGTGCGCAGGACGACGCCGGACTCGGTGCCGCCCTGGGGGCCCTCGACGAAGAAGGTGTCCTGCTCGCCGCGGGCCGGATGGTCCGGGCCGATGTTGAGGGCGTCGAAGTTGAACCACTCGGCCTCGACCTGGGGGCCCTCGGCGACCTCGTAGCCCATGGCCACGAAGACATCCTCGATGCGCTCCGAGAGCGTGGTGAGGGGGTGGCGGGCGCCGGCCGGTACGCGGTCGTGGGGCAGCGTGACGTCCACCGCCTCCTCGACCAGCACGCGCGTGTCGCGCTCGGCCTCCAGCTCGCCCTGGCGGGCGGCCAGCGCCTTGTTCACGGCGCCGCGGGCCTGGCCCACCAGTTTGCCGGCGGCTGCCTTCGCGTGCGGGGGCAGGGCGCCGATCTCGCGGTTGGCGAGGGCCAGCGGGGAGGTGCCGCCGGTGTGGGCGACCTTGGCCTCCTGGAGCGCGTCGAGGGAGTCCGCGGCGGCGAAGGCGGCGAGCGCCTCGTCCCGCATGCGCTCGATCTCTTCCGGTTTCAACGCCTCGACCTCGACAGGGTCGTACGACTTATTCGGTGCCGACATCTCTTCCCGTGCTTCCGATTGGCTGGCTGAAGGTCCCCGTCACCGACTCACGCAGAGGTCAGAGGGCCGTCCATGGGACACAAAGGTGCCAAAGGCCGAGTCTAACGGGGTGGAGGTGTGCGAATGCGCCCGCGGGCTGCTCAGGCGAGATAGGCCGGAACGCTCACGGGCAACGTAAATCGGAACTCCGCGCCGCCGTCGGAGGCGCGGCCGACCGTGATGGCGCCGCCGTGGGCCTCGACGATGCCCTTGACGATGTAGAGCCCGAGGCCGGTGCCGCCGCGCTTGCTGCCCCGCCAGAAGCGGGTGAAGACGCGGTTCATGGACTCCTCCGGGATGCCGGTGCCTTCGTCGCTCACGATGACCGACGTGCCGACGTCCTCTCCTTCGCGCGGGGACGGGGCGGGCGTGACGTCAATGGTGACGGTTCCCTCGCCGTGGCGCACGGCATTTTCGAGGAGGTTGCTGAGCACCTGGTCGATCTTGTCGGGGTCCGCCCACAGCGCGGGCAGCGGCTGCTCGATGCGCAGCAGGAACCGGTCGGCGGGCTGGCCGGCGGCGACGTACGCCTGGATGTGCCGTCCGACGGCGGCGCCGATGTCGACGGGCTGGCGGCGCAGCTCCAGCCGGCCCGAGTCGATCCTGGAGATGTCGAGCAGTTCGGCGATGAGGCGGGTGACGCGGTCGGCGTCGGCGTCGACGGTCTCCAGCATCAGCCGTTTCTGGTCGTCGGTGAAGCGTTCCCACTTGGCGAGCAGGGTGGCGGTGAAGCCCTTGACGGAGGTGAGCGGCGAGCGCAGCTCGTGGGCGACGGTGGCGATCAGCTCGGCGTGGCTGCGCTCGGTGCGGCGGCGGGCCTCGGTGTCCCGGAGGGAGACGACGACGCGGTGGACGGGGCCGGTGGGCCGCGTACGGACGTACCGCGCGGAGACGAGGACTTCGCGGCCGCCCGGCAGCAGCAGGTTCCGTTCCGGCTGGCGGACGCGGATGGCGAGGCCGCCGTAGGGATCGGTCAGCTGCCACCAGCGCCGGCCCTCCAGGTCCTCTAATGGCAGGGCTTTTTCCAGCCGTTGTCCGAGGGCGTCCGCGGCGGCCGTGGCGGTGATGCGCTCGGCGGCGGCGTTGAAGCAGACGACCCGGCCGTGTTCGTCGGCGACGACCAGGCCGTCGGGCAGGGCGTCGGGGTCGATGCCGAGTTCGGCGAGGTCACCGGCCGACTGGGGCGCGGAGGCGTTCGGCACGGCTCGTGCTTCCCGTGTACTGCTCATGCCGACGCTCATTCCCCGTCCCCCACCTCTCAGACGACTGAGGGGCCCCCGAGCTGGTCACCCTACTAGCTGTCGGTGACGGAGCGGCACCCTCCGGAGGCGCGCTGTGCACGGGCCGACGCGTAGAGACATACGGCTGCGGCGGTGGCGAGGTTCAGGCTCTCGGCCTTTCCGTGGATCGGGACGCGCACGACGGCGTCCGTGAGCGCGCGGGTCTCCTCCGGGAGCCCCCAGGCCTCGTTCCCGAAGACCCAGGCGGTGGGGCCGCCCATCGTCCCCTTGTCGAGCTCCTCGTCCAGGTCGTGCGCGCCGGCGCCGTCCGCGGCGAGGATGCGCACGCCGGCGTCCTTCAGTCCGGCCACGGCCCGTTCGACGGGCACTCCGACGGCGACGGGCAGATGGAACAGCGATCCGACGGAGGCCCTGACCGCCTTCGGGTTGTACAGGTCCACGGACGCGTCGGTCAGTACGACGGCCTCGGCGCCGGCGGCGTCGGCGCAGCGCAGGACGGTGCCGGCGTTTCCGGGGTCGCGCACGTTGGCGAGCACGGCGACGAGCTTGGGCCGGGCGGCGAGGATCTCCTCGAAGGGCATGTCGAGGAACCGGCAGATCCCGACGAGCCCCTGCGGCGTGACGGTCGTCGAGATGTCGGCGATCACGTCGTCGTCCGCAAGATGGACACGGACCCCGGTGGCTCGCGCCTCCCCGATGATGTCGGCGTACCGCTCGGCGGCCTCGACGGTGGCGAACAACTCGACGAGCGTCTCCCCGTACGCCGCCGCCTCCCGCACGGCCTGCGGCCCCTCGGCCAGGAACAGCCGCTCCTTGCCCCGGAAGTTCCGCCTGGCGAGCCGCCGGGCGGCCGAGACGCGTGGGGAGCGGGGGGAGATCAGCTCGGGGGTGGCGGGGGCCATGGGGGCTCTCTTTCAAAAACTCGCTGACACAGCAGAACCCGCAGGCCGTCGGCCTGCGGGTCCTTCAGTCACGTCGGCCTAAAGCCAACGCAGCGTCACGCGGCCTTCGGCGCGTTGACGTCGGCCGGCAGAGCCTTCTGCGCGACCTCGACCAGCGCGGCGAACGCGGTGGCGTCGTTGACGGCCAGCTCGGCCAGGATCTTGCGGTCGACCTCGATGTTCGCGGCCTTCAGACCCTGGATGAAGCGGTTGTACGTGATGCCGTTGGCGCGGGCAGCGGCGTTGATGCGCTGGATCCACAGCTGGCGGAAGTCACCCTTGCGCTTCTTGCGGTCGTTGTAGTTGTAGACCAGCGAGTGGGTGACCTGCTCCTTGGCCTTGCGGTACAGGCGCGAACGCTGACCGCGGTAGCCGGAGGCCGCCTCGAGAATCGCCCGGCGCTTCTTGTGGGCGTTGACTGCCCGCTTGACGCGTGCCACTTTTTAACTCCTTGTAGCGGGGCCGTGGTTGGACTCACACGGCCCGGAATCGATTGGGTCCCGGTCCAGACGTACGGCGCGCGGCGATCGATTGATCACGCGCCGCTCACGTCACTTGCCGAGAAGCTTCTTGATCTTCGCGGCGTCGCCCGGGGCCATCTCGGCGTTGCCGGTGAGGCGACGCGTCACGCGGGACGACTTGTGCTCGAGCAGGTGGCGCTTGCCGGCGCGCTCACGGAGCACCTTGCCGGAGCCGGTGACCTTGAAGCGCTTGCTGGCACCGCTGTGCGACTTGTTCTTCGGCATAGCGCCGTTCTCTCCTCGTCGGTGGCGCTCCGGTGCCCGGTCGTGAAACCGGGCACGGTGGAGCGTCGCTGTTGTATCGGTTACGTCCTGGGGACTCACGTCCCCCGGGATCACGCCTCGGCGGAAGCCTCGGCAGGTGCCTCGGTCTCCACGACGCTCTCGGTGTCCGCGGCGTCCTCGTCGTGCTCGGTCTCCGCGACGTTCTGCGACTTGCCGGGGTTGGCCTTCGCGTCGGCCTTGCGGGCTTCCTGCGCCTGGCGGGCCTCGGCCATCGCCTCGGTCTTCTTCTTGTGCGGACCGAGAACCATGATCATGTTCCGGCCGTCCTGCTTCGGATTCGACTCGACGAAACCGAGGTCCTGGACGTCCTCCGCGAGACGCTGCAGCAGTCGGTAGCCCAGTTCGGGCCGGGACTGCTCGCGACCACGGAACATGATCGTGATCTTGACCTTGTCGCCCTGCTTGAGGAACCGAACGACGTGACCCTTCTTGGTGTCATAGTCGTGCGGGTCGATCTTCGGCCGGAGCTTCATCTCCTTGATGACCGTGTGCGCCTGGTTCTTGCGCGCCTCACGGGCCTTCATGGCCGACTCGTACTTGAACTTCCCGTAGTCCATGAGCTTGCACACGGGCGGACGGGCGTTCGCCGCGACCTCGACCAGGTCCAGGTCGTACTCCTGCGCAAGCTCCAGTGCCTTGGCCAGCGGGACAATGCCCACCTGCTCGCCACTGGGACCGACAAGTCGCACCTCGGGAACGCGAATCCGGTCGTTGATGCGGGGCTCGGCGCTGATGGATCCTCCTCGGTTAGCACCACACGGCCATCTGGCGGACGGCCGCGTTTGTCTCTTTTCGACAGACCTAACCGCGCCGAAGCACAAAAAATGCCCCGGACGATCACAAGACGGGGCTCCAAAGCACTGCCGGAGCACCGCCGCGATGATCGCGGGGCGCGCTTTCGGGCGACTCCATCGTCCGTACGGAACGATGGTGGCCGCCTGACCGGGGTGACCCGCCGTCCCGGAGGACAGTCAGGTGGGAGATCGGAGCCTCCACTTGTGGGCCAGTCACACTTACACACACGCGTGTCCGGCCGGTCGTCACACAAGGTTAGCAGCAACCGGGGGGTGGTGCGAACCGTCGCACCACGGGCTCTATCGTGTGGGGCATGAGTGACACCCCTCCTGAGTCCCCCGACTTCGACGCCATGGCCCGCGACATCGCCGAGGTCCCCGCCGTCGAGGTGATCGTGACGGTCGCCGTCAACCTGATGAGCGCCGCCGCCGTGAAGCTCGGGCTGACCGAGGAGGGCGACAAGTTCAAGGACCTGGACGAGGCCCGCAAGCTGGTGCACGCCCTCGCGGGTCTGCTGGACGCGAGCACGACCGAGATCAGCTCGTTCCACGCGGCCCCGCTGCGCGACGGCCTCAAGTCGCTCCAGCTGGCGTTCCGCGAGGCGTCGATCGTCCCGGACGAGCCGGGCCAGGGGCCGGGCGAGAAGTACACCGGCCCGATCTACGGCTAGTCCGGATCTAGTCCGTCACCGTACGAACAGGGGCTCGCCCGGCGGCGTCGCCTCGGCCGGCAGCAGTGCCAGGTCGAGGCCGCGTACCAGGCGGGCCCTGAGTGTTTCGTCGGCGGCGAGGCGTTCGGCGACCGACCGCGCGGCCTCGGCCGGGGGCGCGGCCGGATCCAGGACGAGCGCGAGGGTGCCGTCGGCCCGCCCGGGGCCGAGGTGGGCGCGGAGCACGGCGGACTCGGCGGCCACCGCGGCGCGCACCGCCTCGACCACCGCGGGGTCGGCGAGCGGATCGGACGTCGTCCGTCCCTCGGCGAGCGCGAGCAGCGCGGACCCCGTCAGCTCGAACGGCACCGGCCCCGCCAGGTCCAGTACGACCGTGTCGGCCTTCTCGTGGGCGGCCGCCTGGAGTGCCTGGTGCAGGGGTACGGCGACGGGGCGCGCCGCCGGGTCCCAGCGGGCCAGGGAGTCCGTGGACGTGAAGGCGGGCAGGGCGGTCCGGGTTCCCGCCTTCAGGGTGGGTACGGCCATGTCGCTGGTCTTCTCGCGGCGCAGCCCGTTCTCGTCCTCCTCCACCTCGCCGAGCACGGCCACGACGGGGACGAGCAGCCGGGCGCCCTTGAGCGCCTCCAGGACGGGCCCCACGGCGGTGCGGTCCTCGGCCCAGGCGGCCAGCGCCGCGCTCAGCCGGGGATCGGCACAGCCGTCGTCGTCGGAGAAGCCGGGGTCGGGAATGTTCTTGTTCGCCACGGTCACCGACCCTATAGGGGGGATGCTGCTGGGCTTGTGCGGGCCCGGAAACCTGGCGGTGACCGCTTTCACAGCTTTCTCAGCTTTCGCTGACGTACATCTAACGCCCGTCTAACGGCGCGCACAGTCACCACCACCACGATCGCGGGCATGGAGTCTTCCAGAGCCCGTCGAAGCCGCCTCGCTCGTCCCTCCCGGCGCCGTCCCCTGCTCGCCAGCGCCCTCGCCTGTGCGGCCTTCGTCGGGGCGACGGCCGCGGGGACCGTGTATGTGAAGGCGCAGGCGCACTCCGGGTCGGGTGCCGCGTCCTCGGCCGCCTCCTCGCCCTCGCCCTCGCCCTCGGCGGACGCGGAGGCATCGGTGGAACCCGTGGCGGATCCGGTCGTCGACCACGACGCCCTGCTGGCGGAGGCCATGAAGGCCGTGACCGTCGAGGACGGTGCGGAGGTGTCCGTGGAGGTGCTCGCTTCGGACTCCGGCGCGAGCGCCTCGTACGGCGACGGCACCTTCGACACGGCGAGCATCGTCAAGGTCGACATCCTGGCCGCGCTGCTGCTCCAGGCGCAGGACGCGGACCGGCATCTGACGGCGACCGAGAAGTCGTACGCCACCGCGATGATCGAGAACAGCGACAACGTCTCCGCGTCGGCGCTGTGGCGGGCCATCGGCAAGGCGGAAGGGCTCGACGCGGCGAACGAGCGCTTCGGGCTCACGGACACCGAGGGCGGCGACGACATGCTGTGGGGCCTGACCCGGACCACGGCGGCCGACCAGCTCACCCTGCTCCGGCAGGTGTTCGGGGACGACTCGGAGCTGAGCGAGTCGTCGCGGGCGTATCTGCGAGGGCTGATGGGGCGGATAGCCGTCGACCAGCGCTGGGGGGTGTCGGCCGCGGCCGACGGCTCCGCGTGGGCGCTGAAGAACGGTTGGCTGGCGCGGAGTGCGACCGGGCTGTGGGACGTCAACAGCATCGGGCGCGTCACGGTCGACGGCCATGACTACCTGGTGGCGACGCTGTCCCACGGCAACACCACGATGGAGAAGGGGATCACGCTGGTGGAGGCGGCGGCGAAGGCGGCGGTGGGGGTGTTCGCTGAGGAGAGCGCGTCCGGAGCGGCGTCTGCGTCTCCGTCCGTCTCTGCGTCTGCGTCCGTCTCTGCGTCTGCGTCCGTCTCTGCGTCTGCGTCCGTCCCTGCGTCTGCGTCCGTCCCTGCGTCTCCGTCCGTCTCTGCGTCGCCGAGGTCACCGATGTCGGCGTCCGTGTACGGCTGACCGGGCCGGGTCGCCTACACGGAGTCGTAGGAGTCGTAGGAGTCGAGCGACGCGTGGTGCTCCGGGCGGCGGCGGCCGCGCCACACGCCGACCGCCGTCACCAGCAGCACTCCCCCGGCGCCGCCGGCGAGCGGGCCCGCCCAGCTGGACGTGGAGTCGTCCTCCTTGGCGGCGTCCGGGCCGGAGCCGAAGTACCGGTTGCCGTACGCCGCCGACTGCAGGCCCTCCGGTTTGAGACGGCCGGCGGCCTTGATGGCGGCGGCCGGGTCGATGAAGCCGTAGCCGCGGGAGTCGTCGCGACCGCTGTTGGGGGCGTCGCGGGCGGTGTCCTCCAGGAGCTTCTTGATCTGGGCGGGGGTGAGCCCGGGGTGGGCGGCCTTGACGAGCGCGACCGCGCCGGAGACGAAGGCGGAGGCGGCGGAGGTCCCCCATCCCTCGTAGTACTTGTGGTCGGGGTCGGCGATGACGACGCCGACGCCCGGGGCGCTGACCGTGGCGTACCAGCGGCGGGTGGAGAAGGAGGCGCGGGTCCCGTACTCGTCGACGGCGGTCGCGGCGATGACGCCCGGGTAGGCGGCCGGGTAGGAGATGTGGTCGCCCTTCTCGCCGCCATTGCCCGCCGAGGCGACGACGACGGAGCCCTTCTTCAGGGCGTACTGGACGGCGTCGTCCTCGGCGGCTTCGGGGTGCGCGGAGGCGGAGTCGTCGCCGAGGGAGAGGTTGATGACGTCGGCGCCCTGGTCGGCGGCCCAGCGGATGCCCTCGGCGAGGGCGTTGCCCCGGGTGCGGCGGGCCTCGGCGCGGGAGGAGTCGCCGTCCTCGAGGATCACGCGGACGGGGAGGATCTTCGCCTCCGGGGCGATGCCCATGACGCCGTCTGCGTCGCCGGGGCCGTGTCCGTGGCCCGCGATGATGCCGGCCATCGCGGTGCCGTGACGGGCCCAGGCGCGGTCACCTGGCCCGGCGCCGAAGCCGATCATGTCCTTGCCGGTGAGGACGTTGCCGGTCAGGTCGGGGTGGTCGGCCTCGACGCCGGTGTCCAGGACGGCGACGGTGATGCCCCGCCCCTTGGTGGTCTGCCAGGCCTCCTGCGTGTGCATGGCGCCCAGGGCCCACTGCTGGCCGCGCAGGCTGTCGGCCTGCGCGGGAGTGGCGGGGACGAGGGCGACGGTGGCCGCGAGGAGACAGCCGAGCAGCCCGGCACGGCGGGTGGTGCGGCCGCGAGGGGGGCGGTGGGCGCTGGCGAGGCCGGTCGTGGGGGGCGCAGCGGTGCCGCTCGGGAGACCGACGTCGGTCCTGGGCGTCGTACGGCTGCTGCTCATGAGGGCTGCTCCGTGGGCGAGGTGGCCGTCTTACGGAAGCCGCGTTCGATGCGGTCGGCGAGGCCCTGGGCCTCGTTGCCGAGGCCGGCCTGGGAGGGGGCCGTGGTGGAGTCGGACTCCATGGCCTCCTCGGCGGGTTGCGGGGCGTCGACGGTGCGGCCGTCGGCCCAGCCGGAGACGGCGTAGACGACGACGGGGGCGTCGGTGAGGACGGAGACGGTCCAGGAGGCGCGCTGTCTCTCGCCGAACGCGGCGGCGACGGTGCCCTTGGCCGCGTACGGGCGAGGCATGAGGTCGCTACGGCGGGCGAGGCCCTCCTTCTCGAACCTGGTGGCCAGGGAGCGCATGGCGGTCGTGTCGCCGTCGGTGAAGAGGAGGCCGACGGTGGTGACGTAGCTCTGGGTGGCGTCGGTGTAGGTGGCGCGCAGGAGGCGTTCGCAGCCGACAGGGGCGAGTGTCTTGCTCAGCAGCGGGTCGAAGGCGCCGGTGCAGCCGCTGTCCGGGGCGACGGCGATCCGCGTCCAGGTCCGGTCGGCGCCGCCGGGGCCGGCCCCTCGCCCCGCCACGGTGGGCGGGAACAGCTGATCCACGGGCACGTTGTGCCACAGGCTCCCGGCCGTGACGTACGCGCTGCGCTCACCGTCCTCCCCGGAATCCCCGACGAGCCAACTCCCGGTCGCGGCACCGCCGATGAGCCCCAGCCCGAGCACCAGGCACGCCCCCGCGGCGACAGCCCGCGACCGCACGCGCAGCCCCCTGGGCCTGTCGCCGTACAGCTCGGGCTCCCCGAGACTCACCACCGGCCGCCCTGTCTTGGGCGCCATGGGGGCACTCCAGGAGAGGGCGGGATCGGGGAACACCCCGACGGACTCCGGGGCACCTGCGGGGCGGGGCGGGGTGTCGGGCCAGGGGGCGGGGCTCTGCCGGTGTGCGGTGTTGGGCCTGGGTGCCATGGTCGGCCGGGGCGGGGTGCCGGGCCGGGGTGGCACGACGGGGCCGGGGCTGTGCTCGGGCGTCCGGGGCTCGCCGGTCGGGCGGGGCACGGAGACGGGCGGGCGGGCGGCGGCGGCCTCGGATGCGGCAGCCGGGCGGCGCGCGGAGCCGGGTCCGTCGGAGGCCGGGCCGGTGCCGGGGGCGGAGGAGGGTGAGCGGCTGTCCCGGACCGACGAGGAGGCGGAGACCGGCTGCCCGTCCGGGGTCGACGACGAGCCGGAGGCCGGGCGACGGGCAGAAGGTACGGACGCCGAAGCGGACGGCGGGGCACCAGGGCCTGACCGATGCGCCGACGCGGGCGGCACATCAGCCGGACGGGCATTCGGGGCAGGCGCACCCCCGGCGCCAGGGCGGCCCCCCGACGTGGGCTGCTCGGAAGCCCGGCGGGCGTCCTGGACCGACGGCTGTGACGCCCCAGTGCGGCGTACGGCACCGGTGCCGATGCGGGTCTCGGGGGCGGGCGGTGCGTCGGGGCGACGAGTCGGTGCCGCGGGCGTGGCACCCCGGCGAGCGGCCTCCGGCTCAGGGGCCGGACCCCCGGCGTAGGGCACAGCGTCGGGGCGACGAGTCGGTGCCGCGGGCGTGGCACCCCGGCGAGCGGTGTCCGAGGCGCCGTCCCCGGGGATGGGGCGCAAGGGTGCCGTGGTCTCCGGCGCGGTTTCGGTGCGCGTGCCGGTGTCACGGGGCGGCGCGGCGGCGGGCCGGTACCCCGGCCTCGGCGGCACGCCACGCGTTGCGGGGCCGTCGGCACCGCCCGAGGAGGCTCCCTCCTGACCACCTGCCGCGTGTATCCCGGTGCTACCCGGCTCACGCGACCACGCATCGCCCGGCGCGGGCATACCCGTGCCGTCCGCCGCAGGCATCCCGGCGCGCTTGCTCTGCTGCTCGTCCCGGTCGGCGGCGATGCGGCCGGCAGTCGGTGGGGTGTCGGGGAAGCGGGCCGAGGCGGGCGGCGGGGGTGGGGCCGTGCGGTGTGGGGGCGCGGTGCGGAAGTTCGGGAGGCGGGGTCCGGGGTCCGGGGAACCGGACGCGGAACGGGTCTCGCCGGCGTCGTCACGGCGACTGTCGTTCCAGGAGGACGGCACAGACGACGGCACAGCGGAACCCCACACAGGCGGCGCAGCAGCCGAACCACCGGTCGAGCCACCGGTCGACGACGCGTCCCCGGCAGCCGGGCGAGCCCCGTCCCTGCCGTCGCCGGACGCCGGCGCACGCGAGCCCTGAAGACCGTCCGCGCCCGTCACCCGGGAGGCGAAGAAACCGCCCCAGCCCCCCACACGCGAACCCGCACCCGCATCAAGCTCCGTCGGCAGGCCGCCCTGCGCTCCGCTGCCCTCCGGTACCCCGCCCTGCGAGCCCGCCGAGTCGTCCGGCGTGTCCGTGTCGGCAGGCCGGGTCGGAGGATGGGGTGGTGGGAGTGGCGGGGTCGTGGGGCGCGGGGGGGAAGAGGCGCGGCGCGCTTCCGTGCTCATGCACCCCCCGTTTCCTCGTGCCCGGGCCGTCTTCCAACAGTGCGGGCCGTAAGTTTTTTCGTGCCCGGGGCGGCCCGGCGCGGAGTCCGTACCGGGCACGCATACCCGCACGGGAGGACCCGCATCCCGGCGCGGGCGTCCCACCGGCGTCGATCCTCCGTGCGTGCGCGTCACTCTACGGGTTGTTCCTGCGCAAACGGGAACCAGTCCGCGCCCCCTGGGGCATCTGCCCGGATCGTCCCCCTACCCTGCGGTAATCCAGTCTGGCAGGCTGCGTTCATGACTGTGCGTGCCGCCGACCGGGCCCGTTACGACCGGGCCACCGCCCACCTCGACGCCCCTCTCGCGATCGTGGATCTGGACGCTTTCGACGCCAACGCGGACGACCTGGTCCGCAGGGCCGGCGGGAAGCCGATCCGCGTCGCCAGCAAGTCCGTACGCTGCCGGACCCTGCTGGAGAGGGTCCTGGCGAAGGACGGGTTCGCGGGCCTCATGTCCTTCACCCTCGACGAGTCCCTGTGGCTGGCGCGCTCGGGGTTCGAGGACGTCCTCCTCGCCTACCCGTCGGCCGACCGCACCGGTTTCGCCGAACTCGCCGGCGACCCCAAGCTCGCCTCCGCCGTCACCGTCATGGTCGACGACACCTCCCAGCTCGACCTCATCGACGCCTCCCGCGCCGGTGGACGCGAAGTCGTGCGTGTGTGCCTGGAGTTGGACACCTCTCTCAAGCTGCTCGGCGGACGCGTGCGCGTCGGTGCCCTGCGCTCCCCGCTGCACTCCCCGGCCCAGGTCGCCGACCTGGCGCGCGCGGTGGCGCGGCGGCCCGGTTTCAAGGTCGTCGGGATCATGGCGTACGAGGGTCACATCGCCGGTGTCGGCGACGCGATCACCGGGCGGCCGCTGCGCTCGAGGGCGATCAGGCTGATGCAGGCCACCGCGCGCCGGGAACTCGCCGAGCGGCGCGCCGCGGTGGTGCGGGCGGTGCGGGCCGTCGTCCCCGAACTGGAGTACGTCAACGGCGGCGGCACCGGCAGTGTGCAGACCACCGCCGCGGAGGACTCGGTCACCGAGATCGCGGCGGGCTCGGGGCTGTACGTGCCGCGGCTGTTCGACAACTACACCTCCTTCAGCGGGCGCCCGGCCGCGCTGTTCGCCCAGCCCGTCGTGCGGCGGCCGGGCGTCGGTGTCGTGACGGTGCTCGGCGGCGGCTACCCCGCCTCCGGTGCGCCGGGGCGCGACCGGCTCCCGGTGCCGTACCTGCCGGAGGGGCTGCGCTACGACCCCCAGGAGGGGCCCGGCGAGGTGCAGACCCCGCTGCTCGGCTCACCCGCCGACGACCTGCTGATCGGCGACAAGGTGTGGTTCCGGCACGCCAAGGCCGGTGAGCTGTGCGAGCGGTTCGACGTGTTGCACCTGATCGAGGGGGACGCGGTGACGGCGACCGTCCCGACGTACCGGGGCGAGGGGCAGACGTTCCTCTAGGACCTGTCCTGGCGCCCGGCCCACGCCCACGCCTCGCCCCCGCGAGGACCGCCCGGGCCGTGGGGCGGGGGCGGTCGTCCGCGACCGCCCCCGCCCTGCCTCGGCGCGCTCTACAGCGGCGTGACGTACGCCCCCGAGATGCCGCCGTCGACCAGGAAGTCGGTGGCGTTGACGAAGGAGGAGTCGTCGCTGGCCAGGAAGGCGACGGCGGCGGCGATCTCCTCGGCCTCGGCGAAACGGCCGACGGGGATGTGCACCAGACGGCGTGCGGCCCGCTCCGGGTCCTTCGCGAACAGTTCCTGGAGCAGCGGGGTGTTGACCGGGCCGGGGCACAGGGCGTTGACGCGGATGCCCTCCCGGGCGAACTGCACGCCCAGTTCACGGGACATGGCGAGCACGCCGCCCTTGGAGGCCGTGTACGAGATCTGGGACGTGGCGGCGCCCATCCTCGCCACGAAGGACGCCGTGTTGATGATCGAGCCCTTGCCCTGGCGCCGCATGTAGGGGATGGCGGCCTTGCAGCACAGGTAGACGGAGGTCAGGTTGACCTCCTGGACGCGCTTCCAGGCCTCCAGGCCGGTCTCCAGGATGGAGTCGTCGTCGGGTGGGGAGATGCCGGCGTTGTTGAAGGCGATGTCGACGCTGCCGTAGGTGTCGTAGGCCGTCCGGAAGAGGCCCTCGACCTGCTCGGGGTCGGTGACGTCGACCTTCACGAAGATGCCGTCGACGTCGTCGGCGGCTGCCTTGCCGCGGACCTCGTCGACGTCGCCGCAGACGACGTGCGCGCCCTCGGAGGCGAGCCGGCGCGTGGCGGCGAGGCCGATGCCGCTGCCGGCTCCGGTGATGACGGCGGTACGGCCGACGAGACGGCGGCAGATGTTCTCGGTCATGTGCGGCTCAGGCCTCCGTGCTGATGAAGACGTTCTTGGTTTCGGTGAAGGCGGTCAGGGCGTCCGGGCCGAGTTCGCGGCCGATGCCGGACTGCTTGTAGCCGCCGAAGGGGGTCCAGTAGCGGACGCTGGAGTGGGAGTTGACGGACAGGTTGCCCGCGCGGACTGCCTGCGAGACGCGCAGGGCACGGCCCACGTCCCGGGTCCAGATGGAGCCGGAAAGGCCGTAGTCGGTGGCGTTGGCGAGTGCCACGGCGTCCGCCTCGTCGTCGAAGGGCAGGACGACGGCGACGGGGCCGAAGACCTCCTCGACGGCCACGCGCGCGCGGGGGTCGACGCCGGTGAGGACGGTGGGCGGGAACCAGAAGCCGGCGCCTTCGGGGGCCTTGCCGCGGATGCCGTCCAGATCGTCCGTGACGTACGAACGCACCCGTTCCAGCTGGACCTTGGAGATGAGCGGGCCCATGTCCGTCTGTTCGTCCGCGGGATCGCCGACCCGGACCGACTCGATCGCCGGGGCGAGGAGGTCGAGGAAGCGGTCGTAGGCGGTGCGCTGGACGAGGATGCGGGTGCGGGCGCAGCAGTCCTGGCCGGAGTTGTCGAGGAAGGACATGGGTGCGGCGGCCGCGGCGGCTTCCAGGTCGGCGTCGGCGAAGACGATGTTGGGGCTCTTGCCGCCGAGTTCGAGGGTGACGCGCTTGAGGAGGGCCGAGCCCTTCGCCAGCACCTGCTTGCCCACGGCCGTCGACCCGGTGAAGACGATCTTGGCGACTCCGGGGTGTCGGACCAGTGCGTCCCCGGCGACCGGGCCGTGGCCGGGCAGTACCTGGAACAGGCCCTCCGGCAGCCCGGCCTCCAGGGCGAGTTCGGCCAGACGCAGGGCGGTCAGCGGGGTCGTCTCGGCGGGCTTGAGGAGGACCGCGTTGCCCGCGGCGAGCGCGGGGGCGGTGCCCCAGGCCGCGATGGGCATGGGGAAGTTCCAGGGCGCGATGACGCCGACGACGCCGAGCGGTTCGAGGATCGTGACGTCCAGGCCGCCGGCGACCGGGATCTGGTGGCCCGTCAGCCGCTCCACTCCCCCAGCCGCGTAGTCGAGCAGGTCTCGGACGTTGCCGGCCTCCCAGCGGGCGTTGCCGATGGTGTGTCCGGCCTCGCGGACCTCCAGCCGGGCCAGCTCTTCGAGGTGGTCGTCGACGGTGGCGGCGAAGCGGCGCAGCAGCCGGGCGCGGTCGCCGGGCGCGAGGGCGGCCCAGGCGGACTGGGCCCGCGCGGCCCGTACCACCGCCGCGTCCACGTCGGCCGCGGTGGCGGCCGCGACCGTGGCGACGACCTCCTCGGTCGCCGGGTTCAGCACTTCCAGCGCGGACTCGGAGGACGACGCGTACGCGGAGTACTCGGAAGACAAAGGGGGCCTCACATGCGTTCGAAGGAGCGGCGCAGCTCCCAGTCGGTCACCGCGGCGTCGAAGGCTTCCACCTCGACGCGCGCCATGTTGCGGTAGTGCGCGACGACCTCGTCGCCGAAGGCCGCCTTGGCGATCGGGCTGTTCTCCCAGAGTTCGGCGGCCTCGCGGAGCGTGGTGGGGACGTGCGCGTACTCGGCGGTGTAGGCGTTGCCGGGGCAGGGCTCGGGCAGCTCCAGCTTGTGCTCGATGCCGTACAGGCCGGCGGCGACGAGACCGGCGACCGCGAGGTGCGGGTTGACGTCGCCGCCGGGCAGCCGGTTCTCGAAGCGCAGGGAGCGGCCGTGGCCGACGACGCGCAGGGCGCAGGTGCGGTTGTCGTGGCCCCAGGCGACGGCGGTGGGGGCGAAGGAGCCGGGCTGGAACCGCTTGTAGGAGTTGATGTGGGGGGCGTAGAGGAGTGAGAAGTCCCGGAGCGCGGCCAGTTGTCCGGCGAGGAAGTGGCGCATGGTGTCGGACATGCCGTGCGGGTCGTCGGACGCGGCCATGGCGTTGGTGCCGTCGGCGTCCGCGAGCGAGAGGTGGATGTGGCAGGAGTTGCCCTCACGCTCGTTGTACTTGGCCATGAAGGTCAGCGAGACGCCCTCCTGGGCGGCGATCTCCTTGGCGCCGGTCTTGTAGATGGCGTGCTGGTCGCAGGTGACGAGGGCCTCGTCGTAGCGGAAGGCGATCTCGTGCTGGCCGGGGTTGCACTCGCCCTTGGCGGACTCGACGGTGAGGCCGGCGCCGGCCATCTCGTTGCGGATGCGGCGCAGCAGGGGTTCGATGCGGCCGGTGCCGAGCACCGAGTAGTCGATGTTGTACTGGTTCGCCGGGGTCAGCCCCCGGTAGTTCGCGTCCCAGGCGTGTTCGTAGGTGTCCTTGAAGACGATGAACTCCAGCTCGGTGCCGACCTGGGCGGTGAAGCCGTGCTCGGCGAGGCGTTCCAGCTGGCGGCGCAGGATCTGGCGGGGCGCGGCGACGACCGGGGAGCCGTCGCTCCAGGCCAGGTCGGCGATCAGCATCGCGGTACCGGCGTTCCAGGGCACGCGGCGGAGCGTGGAGAGGTCCGGGTGCATGGCGAAGTCGCCGTAGCCACGGTCCCAGGACGACATGGCGTAGCCGTCGACGGTGTTCATCTCGGTGTCGACGGCGAGGAGGTAGTTGCAGCCCTCGGTGCCGTGGTGGAGTACCTCGTCGAGGAAGAAGCGGGCGGCGAACCGCTTGCCCTGGAGACGCCCTTGCATGTCGGGGAAGGCCAGGACGACAGTGTCGATCTCACCGCTTGCGACGAGGGTGTGCAGTTCCTCGACACTGAGCGGGGGTGTGCGGTCTGCCACGGGAGAGCCTCCTTCGGCTTCTTCTGTCAGCCGGGAGCCATAAGGTATTGCGGAGAACCATTGCTTGGGAAGGGGGCGCGGGCGGATGCCGGAGGAACCTGGGGGCGCGGTGTCGGACCGGCTGGCTCCGGTGCTGCGGCCGGTGCGGGCGGGCAACGGCTTCGAGGAGGCACTGGAGCAGATCCTGCAGGTGGTTCGGCTGGGCCTGGTGCCCGGGGGCGAGCGGCTGCCGGCCGAGCGGGAGCTGGCGGAGCGGCTCGGGATCAGCCGGGTGACCCTGCGCGAGGTGCTGAAGGTGCTCCAGGACCAGGGGCTGGTGGAGTCGCGGCGCGGGCGGTACGGCGGAACGTTCGTGCTGCCCCGTGCGGACGCCGGCGGCGAGGACGAGCTGCGGCGCCGGATCGCCGAGGTCGACGTCGAGGACGTGCTGCGTTTCCGTGAGGTGCTGGAGGTGGGCGCGGCGGGGCTGTGCGCGGCGCACGGGCTGACGGACGAGCAGGCGGGGCGGCTGCGCGAGGCGCTGGCCCGTACGCACGACGCGCCGCTGGCGGACTACCGGCGCCTGGACACGATGCTCCACCTCACCCTGGCCAAGCTGTGCGGCTCGCCGTCGCTCACGGCGCAGTACGCGGCGGTCCGGGCGACGGTGAACGACTTGCTCGATTGCATCCCGCTCCTGGTGCGCAACCTGGAGCACTCGCAGCGCCAGCACATCGCGCTGGTGGAGGCGGTGCTCGACGGGGACGCGGACGGCGCGCGTGAGATGACGCGCGAGCACTGCGCGGGAACCGCGGCCCTGCTGAGGGGGTTCCTCACGTGATGGCCCTCGTGATTACCCTGGAAAGGTATGCGAGTGGTCCATTGAGGGGGCGGAGGAGCACATGGGCGGCAGGCCGCTGATCGGCGTCAGTACGTACCTGGAGTCCGGCGCGCGCTGGGGTGTGTGGGAGCTGGAGGCGGCGCTGCTTCCAGCGGGGTATCCGCGGCTGGTGCAGCGGGCGGGCGGGCTGGCCGCCATGCTCCCGCCGGACGCTCCGGAGCACGCCGCCGCGACCGTGGCCCGCCTCGACGGCCTCGTGATCGCGGGCGGCCCGGACGTCGAGCCCGTGCGCTACGGCGCCGAGCGCGATCCTCGGACGGGGCCGCCGGCGCGGGAGCGGGACGTGTGGGAGCTGGCTCTGATCGATGCGGCGCTGGCGGCGGACGTACCGCTGCTGGGCATCTGCCGGGGCATGCAGCTGCTGAACGTCGCCGTCGGCGGCACGCTCGTCCAGCACCTCGACGGGCACGTGGAGGCGGTCGGCGTCTTCGGCCGCCATCCGGTCAAGCCGGTCCCGGGCACGCTCTACGAGGAGGTCGTCCCGGAGGAGACGTCCGTGCCGACGTACCACCACCAGGCGGTGGACGGGCTCGGCGCAGGTCTGGTCCCGTCGGCGCACGCGGCGGACGGGACGGTGGAGGCCGTGGAGCTGCCGCCGGGGGCCGGCTGGGTGCTGGGGGTGCAGTGGCATCCGGAGATGGGCGAGGACGTACGGGTGATGCGGGCCCTGGTCAGAGCCGCTTCCCGGCCCGCTTCCTGAGCCGGCCCAGCGCGGCCTCGCCCTGGGCCCGCCGGAAGCCGAGTGCGGGTCACGCGGCCGGTGCCGTGCCCTCCTGTTCCGCCTCCACGCGCGCGTTCCACTCCCGCTTGGCCGCCTGCCACCCGTCCTCGTTGTGGCCGAGCCGCCAGTAGCCGGAGATCGACAGGTCCTCACGCGGCATCGCGTGCTCGACCCGCAGCAGCTTGCGCAGCTCCTTCACGGCGGCGGCCTCGCCGTGCACGAACGCGTGCACGCGGCCTTCGGGGAACTCCAGCGCCCGGACGGCCTCGGCCAGCGCCTCACCCACGGGCCGCTCGCCCCGGTGCAGCCAGACGACCTCAGCGTCGGAGTCGATCTTCTGCTCCTCCTCGGGGCCGGCCACCTCCACGAAGGCGCGCACCACGGCGCCGGGGGGCAGCGCCTCCAGGGAGCGGGCGATCGCGGGCAGGGCGCTCTCGTCCCCGGCCAACAGGTGCCAGTCGGCGTCCGGATCGGGGGCGTAGGCGCCGCCGGGGCCCATGAAGTGGACGGTCTCGCCCGGCTGTACGCGCACCGCCCACGGCCCGGCCAGGCCCTCGTCGCCATGGATCACGAAGTCCAGGGTCAGCTCGCGGTGTATGGGGTCCCAGGCGCGCACCGTGTAGGTACGGGTCACCGGCCACTGCTCGCGCGGGAACTCCGCACGGATGCGCTCGACGTCGAAGGGCTCGGGATACACCGCGCCCTCGGCGGGGAACAGCAGCTTCACATAGTGGTCGGTGGAGGTGTCCGCGGAGAACTCCGCCAGACCCGCGCCCCCGAGGACCACGCGCTGCATGTGCGGAGTCAGCCGTTCAGTGCGGACGACCTGCGCGGAATGGGGTTTCCGCGGCTTTCGAGCCGGACGTTCTGCCATGACGGCCTCCCATACGCCTAAGTTCCACACGCCTTTGGTTAGGTTTACCTAAGTTAGCATTCCTTTCTCCTTCAACGCCTCTCCCGTGAGAGATTGCCGAGTGCCTTTTGCGATCTCTTGGCGTTCAGGCGGCGAGCGTCGTCAGCAGCCGGTGCAACGACCCACCCAGCCCCCAGCGGGCCGCCAGCTCCTCCAGCCCCGCCTGGTCGCGCGGCGCCTTCGGCAGCGCCGTGTCCACGTCCGGCAGGGGCACGTCACCGGCGACCCGGACAACCTTCGGCGCGACGGCGACGTACGGCCGCGCCTCGTCGAGCCGCTTGCGCTGCGACGGCGTGAGCTTCGACCTCGGGTCGCCGACCGCCGCCATGATCCCGGCCAGGTCGCCGAACTCGGCCAGCAGCTTGGCCGCCGTCTTCTCCCCGATACCGGGCACGCCCGGCAGGCCGTCGCTCGGGTCGCCGCGCAACAGCGCAAGATCCGCGTACCCGCTGCCGTCGACCCCATACTTCTCACGCAGCGCGGCCTCATCGGTGAGCGCCAGCGAGCCCACGCCCTTCAGCGGGTACAGCACCCTCACCCCGCGCGCGTCGTCCACCAGTTGGTAGAGGTCCCGGTCACCCGTGACGATGTCGACCGGGCCCTTCGCGCGCGCCGTGAACGTGCCGATCACATCGTCGGCCTCGTATCCCTCGACGCCCACGCGCGCGATGCCGACGGCGTCCAGGACGGCCTCGATGACCGGCACCTGCGGCGAGAGCGTGTCCGGCACCTCCTCCTCGTCCGGACCCACCGCGCGCTCCTCGGCGACGCGATGCGCCTTGTAGGAGGGGATCAGGTCGACCCGCCACTGCGGGCGCCAGTCGGCGTCCATGCACGCCACGAGATGAGTCGGCCGGTGGTCCCGGACCAGGCGGTCGATGAACTCCAGCAGCCCGCGCACCGCGTTCACCGGTGTGCCGTCCGGTGCCTTAACGGACTCCGGGACGCCGAAGTAGGCGCGGAAGTAGAGGGAAGCGGTGTCGAGAAGCATCAGTCGTCCGGTCACGCCCCGCATCATGCCGTACGGCACCGACAGTCACCGGCGGCGTTCACTCGCGTGGCACGTGTGAACGACCTGTGAACTGGGACACGCGCGCGTTTGGCCTGCGGCGCCGGGGGCAGGCGCCGCCTCGGAGCGGCGCCGGTTGCATTTTTCAACCTTTTACCGGCGCGGATCACCGTAGATCACCACACATCGCTCCCTACCCTTGCCCCCGAGAAGAGAAGGTACGCGTGTCATCCAGGCTTGAGGCCGAACATCTCTACAAGGTGTTCGGCAGACGACCGGACGAGGCAGTGGAGCGGCTCCGCCAGGGAGCCGACCGGGAGGAGCTGCGCGCAGACGGCACCACGGCCGCCGTCATCGATGCCTCCTTCACCGTGGACCCGGGCCAGATCTTCGTCGTCATGGGCCTGTCCGGCTCCGGCAAGTCCACCCTGCTGCGCATGCTCAACGGCCTGCTGGAGCCGACCGCCGGACGCGTCCTCTTCGACGGGCAGGACCTGACCGCGCTCGGCGACCGCGAGCTGCGCGAGGTCCGCGCGAAGAAGATCAGCATGGTCTTCCAGCACTTCGCGCTCTTCCCGCACCGCAGCGTCCTGGAGAACGCCGCCTACGGCCTCTGCGTCCAGGGCGTGCCCCGCGCGCAGCGCGAGAAGCGCGCCGCCGAGGCCCTCGCCCTGGTCGGCCTGGACGGCTGGGAGAAGTCCTGGCCCGACGAGCTCTCCGGCGGCATGCAGCAGCGCGTGGGCCTCGCCCGCGCCCTCGCCACCGACGCCGACCTGCTGCTGATGGACGAGTCCTTCAGCGCGCTGGACCCGCTGATCCGCCGTGACATGCAGGACCAGCTGCTGACCCTGCAGCAGAAGCTGAAGAAGACGATCGTCTTCATCACCCACGACCTCAACGAGGCCATGCGCCTGGGCGACCGCATCGCCGTCATGCGCGACGGCCGCATCGTGCAGACCGGCACCGCGGAGGACATCCTCGTGCGCCCGGCCAACGACTATGTCGCCTCCTTCATCCAGGACGTCGACCGTTCCCGTGTCCTGACCGCCTCCGCCGTCATGAACACGGACCTCCGCGGTGACGAGGCCGACTGCGCCTGCGAGACCGCGACCCCCGACACCCCTTTCACCGAGCTGTGCGCGATCAGCGCGCGCGTGGCGCACCCGGTCGCCGTCCTCGACGGGAAACAAAAGCTCGTCGGCGTCGTACCGAAACAGCGCCTCGTCGGCTTCATCGGCGACCAGCAGGGGGAGCCCGCGCCGTGCGGTGACCCGCGCGACGAGGGAAAGGTGATCGCCCGTGCCTAGGCTGCACCTCGGTGACTGGGTCGACTCCGGCGTCGACTGGCTCGTCACGCACATGTCCTGGCTCTTCGACGCGATCAAGACGGTCGTCGAAGGCATGTACGACGGCATCGACACCGTCCTCACCGCACCCCAGCCCCTGCTGCTGGCGGGCATCCTCGCGGTGCTCGCCTGGTGGCTGCGCGGCCTGGTCGCGGGTGTCCTCGCGTTCGCCGGATTCGCGCTGATCGACTCGCTCGACCTGTGGGACAAGGCGATGTCGACCCTGTCCCTGGTGCTCGTGGCGACCATCATCGCCCTGGTGATCTCCCTCCCGCTGGGCATCTGGGCGGCCCGCTCCAAGACCGTCAGCGCGGCCGTGCGCCCCGTCCTGGACCTGCTCCAGACGATGCCGTCGATGGTCCTGCTGATCCCGGCGATCCTGTTCTTCGGCATGGGCGTCCCGGCCGGCGTCGTCGCCACCCTGATCTTCGCGCTCGCCCCCGGCGTCCGCATGACCGAACTCGGCATCCGCCAGGTCGACGCCGAGCTCGTGGAGGCCGCCGAGGCGTTCGGTACGACACCCCGGGACACCCTGCTGCGCGTTCAGCTGCCGCTGGCCCTGCCGACGATCATGGCGGGCGTCAACCAGGTCATCATGCTGGGCCTGTCGATGGTCGTCATCGCCGGCATGGTCGGCACCGGCGGCCTCGGCGGCGCCGTCAACGAGGCCATCGGCCAGCTCGACATCGGCCTCGGCTTCGAGGCGGGGCTCGGCATCGTCGTCCTCGCCATCTATCTGGACCGCATGACGGGCGCGCTGGGCACGCACATCTCGCCGCTCGGCCGCCGTGCCGCCGCCAAGGCCCGCGCCACCAGCGGCCCGAAGCTGTGGAACCACCGCCCCCGCCCCGTCGTCGCGGTCGTCGGCGTGGCCGTCCTCGCCCTGGTCGCCGGCGGCCTGGGGGTCTTCGGCACCTCCTCCGGCACCGCGGAGGCCTCCGCCACGGACGTCGGCAAGGGCAAGGAGATCAAGATCGGCTACATCCCGTGGGACGAGGGCATCGCCTCCACGTACCTCTGGAAGGAGCTCCTGGAGGAGCGCGGCTTCAAGGTCACCACCAGCCAGTACGCGGCCGGCCCCCTCTACACCGGCGTCGCCACCGGTCAGATCGACTTCCAGACCGACGCCTGGCTGCCCACCACCCACGCCGAGTACTGGAAGAAGTACGGCAAGCAGCTCGACGACCTCGGCTCCTGGTACGGCCCCACCTCCCTGGAGCTCTCCGTTCCGTCGTATGTCAAGGACGTGAACTCCCTGGCGGACCTCAAGAACCACGCCTCCGAGTTCGACGGCAAGATCGTCGGCATCGAGCCGAGCGCCGGCATGATGGGCCTGCTCAAGGACAAGGTCCTGAAGGAGTACGGCCTCGACGGCTCCTACGACGTCGTCGACGGCTCGACCCCCGCGATGCTCGCCGAGCTCAAGCGTGCCTACGCCAAGAAGCAGCCGATCGCCGTCACACTCTGGTCGCCGCACTGGGCCTACAGCGACTACGACCTGAAGAAGCTCAAGGACCCCAAGGGCGCCTGGGGCAAGGGCGACGGCGTGCACACCCTCGCCCGCAAGGACTTCGCCGCCGACAACCCCGAGGTCGGCAAGTGGCTCAAGAACTTCTCGATGACCGAGGAGCAGCTCACCGGCCTGGAGGCACAGATCCAGAAGGCCGGCAAGGGCAAGGAACAGGACGCCGTCCGCACCTGGCTGCGGCAGCACCCGGGCCTGACCGACAAGTGGGCCCCGGTCGCCAAGTCGGTCGGAAAGAGCCAGGCGGCCGGGTGACCTGACACACCCGGACCGCCGGCCGAGGGGCGGGCTTCCCCCTACGTCTTCCACACGTAGGGCGAAGCCCGCCCCTTCTGGCGTGCCGGGATGCCTACTGGCGGGATCCGGACAACCACGGAACGTCAAGCCGTTGCCCGAACTCACCCGTCTCCGCAGGGAACCCCGACCACCGCGGCCATGACGACGGCCCCGTCGCGCGGCTCGGGCGCGGCCGCCGGCCCTCCGCTGCCCCTCCTGGTCAGCCTCTTCGTCCCGAAGGAGGGAGGAAGGGCGACCGAAGGCGGAAATCCGCTGCCGACGAGGCCGGGGAGCTGATCTACTGGCGCGATCCAGCAGGTCCGGGCAACCCCCACGTGACGTCGATGTGACGGGCGCATGAAACGGTTTGCCGAACATGCGTAGGGTGCAGAGAACTCCTCAGGAGGAGTGCGCCCGCAGCGGGACGCGCGGACGGCGGACCGACGAGCGAAGCAGGGAGCCGGAGCGATGGGCGACCACAAAGAACAGCCCTTGCGGGTCGGCGCGGCCGTGCGGCGACGGCGCCGGGCCCTGCAGCTCACCCTGGCCGTCGTCGCCGAGCGCAGTGGCCTGTCGGTCCCCTTCCTGAGCCAGGTCGAGAACGACCGGGCGCGGCCCAGCCGCAGTTCCCTGGAGCGGGTCGCCGATGCGCTGCGCACCACCGCCGTGGAACTCCTCGCGGCCGCCGACCCGGCGTGCAGTGTCGATGTCGTCCGCGCCGAGGTGACCGAGCCGGGCCCCGGGCCCCGGACCCGCGCCCTGGTGCGCGGTCACCACCAGATGCACGCCTCGGAGTTCACCGGTGACCACGAGGCGGGTCGCGAATTCCAGTACCGCAACGACCAGTTGATGTACGTCGCCGACGGAGCCGTCGAGATCGAGGCGGAGGGGCGCGCCTACCGGCTCGGCCGCGGCGACACCCTGTACCTCACCGGCGGGGTGCGCCACCGCTGGCGGGCGACCGTGCCGGACACACGCGTGGTCGTCGTCGCGGTGGCCGAGCACGTCGAGGCGGTGCAGAACCGCTCGCGGCGGTGAGGTCGGATGCGGTCCACGTGAGGGCGGGTGAGACCGGGATGCGGTCGGGATGAGAGTCGTCTCGCTGGTGCCGTCGCTGACCGAGGCGGTCGCGGTGTCCGTGCCCGGTGTCCTCGTCGGTGCCACGGACTGGTGCACGCATCCGGAGGACCTCGACGTCACCCGCGTCGGCGGCACCAAGAACCCGAAGCCCGAGCGGATCGTCGCCCTCGCCCCGGACCTGGTGATCGCCAACGAGGAGGAGAACCGCGAGCCGGACCTCGCCGCCCTGCGCGCGGCGGGCGTGACCGTGCTGCTGACCGAGGTGCGCGACGTGCCGCAGGCCTTCCGGGAACTGGCCCGGGTGCTGGAGGCGTGCGGTGCCGTCTCCCGGCCGCGCTGGCTGGACGAGGCCGAGGAGGCCTGGTCGGCGCCGCCGGTGGCGCGGCCCCGCAGGACGGCGGTCGTGCCGATCTGGCGCCGGCCCTGGATGGTGCTGGGCCGGGACACCTTCGCCGGTGACGTCCTGGCCCGCCTGGGCGTCGACCACCTGTACGCCGGGCACCAGGAGCGCTACCCCCGTATCCCGCCGGCTGCCCTGCGCGCGGCGGCGCCGGACCTGGTCGTCCTGCCGGACGAGCCGTACCGCTTCACCGGCGACGACGGGCCGGAGGCCTTTCCCGGCCTGAGCTGCGCACTTGTCAGCGGACGGCACCTGACGTGGTACGGACCGTCACTGGCCGAGGCGCCACGGGTACTGGGGGCGGCCCTGCGAGCAGCTCACCGCTGAGCAGTCCGCGCGCGGTGTGCGCGGCCGCGGTGACCCAGGCCGCCACCAGCACGCCGTACAACGCCACCGCGAGCCCCTCGAAGGCCACCAGACCGGTGTGCCGGGCGAGCGCCGCGGCGCCGGTGACGCAGGTGCCGACCGGGAAGGTGAACGCCCACCACGTCATCGCGAAGCCCATGCCGTGCCGGCGGGCGCGCCGCACATGGGCGGCGGCGAGGCAGAACCACAGCAGCGCGAAGCCCATGACCGGCACCCCGTACAGCACCGCGAGCACACCGAAGCCGTCGCTGTACGGCGCCGGGACCACACCCGGCGCCACGTCCGCGAAGGTGCCGACGGCGGTCGTGGACTGCCCGAGCGGGCCCAGGACGAGGAACAGGGTCGGGGTGAGCGCGAGAGGCAGCGGTCCGCCGGTGAGCAGCCGCGCGTAGATCACCGGCAGCGTGACCAGCGTCGCGAGCAGACTCAGCCCGAACATCGCGACGCAGGCGAACAGCAGGGTCTCCCGGGGCTGCCCGGGCGGCAGGTGCGGCACCAGCAGCGGCCCGAGGGCCGCAGACACCATGGGCGCGACGAGCGGCAGCAGCCACACGGCCGTCGCCTGCCCCGGCTCCACGCGGTGGCGTACGGCCATCAGGTAGGGGACGGCGACGGCGGCCGCGAGCCCGACGGCCGTACCGGCGGTGAACAGCACGGCGTCGAGGGCGACCGCGGCTCGGGTGCCGGTCCAGTCCCGGCCGACGGTGAGCGCGCCGCCGCCGACCGCGAGCAGGGCCATGGACAGGCAACCGTAGAAAGGAGCCGTCGCCGGGTCGAGGAGGTGGGCGCGGGCCTGGTCGCGGTGGTGGGTCCAGTGCAGGGCGCGGGCGGCGAGCAGGGCGAGCAGCAGGGCGAGGGAGAGGGCCCAGATCGCGGTGCAGGCGGTGCGCAGGGCGGGCAGGCGGAGGGGGAGCGCGGTACCGGCGAGGGCGACGGCGGCGGTGCCCATGACGGTGGCGTACCAGTGGGGTCCGAGGTGTCGGACCGCCATGGCGCGCGGCAGGGGGTGGGCGGCGGTGACCATGCGTCCACCGTGCCCCGGGCCCGGGGACACGACCAGGGAGGATGTTCCTATGAGGGCATAAGCTGTGTTTATGGGCAAGACGGAGGGGCAGGCGGAGGGCCGGTCGGCGCCCGGGGGCTCGCTGGCGCACCGGGTGCCGGATCTCGGGGCGCTGGAACTGCTGCTGGCGGTGGCGCGGCTGGGCAGTCTCGGCGGGGCCGCGCGCGAGCTCGGCATCACCCAGCCGGCGGCGAGCAGCCGGATCCGCTCCATGGAACGGCAGTTGGGCGTGGCCCTGGTCGACCGGTCGCCGCGCGGCTCCCGGCTCACCGACGCGGGTGCCCTGGTGACGGACTGGGCGGGGCGGATCGTCGAGGCGGCGGCGGCGTTCGACGTGGGCGCGCAGGCGCTGCGGGACCGACGGGACTCGCGGCTGCGGGTGGCCGCGAGCATGACCATCGCCGAGTACCTGCTGCCGGGCTGGCTCCTCGCGCTGCGCGCCCAGCGGCCCGACACGGCCGTGTCGCTGCTCGCGGGCAACTCCGCGGCGGTGGCGGAGCGGCTGCTGGCCGACGAGGCGGACCTGGGCTTCGTCGAGGGGCTGACCGTGCCGCCGGGCCTCGACTCCGCGGTCATCGCCCACGACCGGCTGATCGTCGTCACCGCCCCCGCCCACCCCTGGGCCCGCCGCCGACGCCCCCTGGCCGGCGACGAGCTCGCCACGACCCCGCTCATCCTCCGCGAGAAGGGCTCCGGCACCCGCCAGGTCCTCGACGTCGCCCTCGGCGGACTGGCCCGCCCCCTGATCGAGCTCTCCTCCACCACCGCCGTCAAGGCCGCCGCGGTCAGCGGTGCGGGCCCGGCCGTCCTGAGCGAACTCGCCGTCGGCGAGGAACTGGCGATGCGCCGCCTGGTGAGCATCCCCCTCGACGGCGTCCGGCTCCACCGCTCCCTGCGCGCGGTGTGGCCGGTGGGCCATCGGCCTACCGGCCCGGCGCGGGAGTTGTTGTCGTTGACGCGCGGATAGGCCCCCGGGCAGGAAAAGTGGTTGGAGGCCCGGGTGTCCCGTCGGTAGCGTCGCCGCTCGTGACTTCGACTCTGCGTACCAAGCGTCTGCTCCTCGAGCGGTACGTCCCCGAGGACGAGGAGAGCTTCGTCGCTCTGTTCCAGGACACGAGGGTGTCCCGATGGATGGGTGACGGCCCCTCTTCCGAAGCGGAGGACAGGGCCCTGTTCGGGCGGGTCTTCACGAAGGTGTACGCAAAGGATCTGTTCGACGTCTGGGCCGTTCGTCGGGACGGACGTCTGATCGGGCATGCCGAGATCAAGCGGACCGATGTGGTCGAGGGCCATGAGATCGTCTATGCCCTGGCCCCCGAGGCGTGGGGGTCCGGCCTGGGCCGCGAGGTGGCGGAGGCGATCGTCGCGTACGGCTTCGGCACCCTGGGGCTGACCGAGGTGCACGCCACCGTGGCCGCGGCGAACAAGGCGTCACTGGCCCTGCTGGACAAGATCGGTTTCGAGCACGTCCGGTCCCTCACCGAGGACGACGGCAGCACGACCCTGGTGCTGACCCGCGCCGCCTGATTCAGTCGCCCTGGAGCCGGGCGTGCAGGTGCATGTCGTGCCAGCCGTCCGGGTGGAGGAGGGCGCTGCGCTTGACGCCCTCCAGGGCGAAGCCGGTCTTGCCTGCGACGCGGCAGGAGGCCTCGTTGGCGACGGCGTGCATGAGCTCCAGGCGGTGGAAGCCGATCTCGTGGAGGGCCCAGTCGGCGAGGGCGGTCGTGGCGCGCGCGGCGACGCCCTGGCCGCGGGCCGCCGCAGCGGTCCAGTAGGCGACCTCGGCGACACCGTCGGCGAGCACTATCTCGCGCAGCGCGACCCGGCCCAGGAGCCGGTCGGACTCCGCGTCGGTCACCGCCCACTGGGCGTCACGCTCCCCTTCCCAGGTCTTGCGCCACCCCTCGATCCAGGCCGCGACCTCGTCCTCCGATTCGGCGGCGCGGACGTGCCACTGGTGCATGAGCGGGTCCTGGAAGGCCCGGTGCACGGCGGGCGCGTCCCCGGCCCGCCACGGGCGCAGCACCAGTCCGTCGCCGGTCGGTATCACGGGCTGCGGGGCGCGGTTGAGGGTTCCCGGCGGCAGGACCGGGCTGGTGAGATAGGGCATGCCCGCATCCTGCCAAGGGAGCAGGCCCCGGCCAACGGGTTTTTCCATGCCGGACGCCTCCCCGCCCGCGCCGTACGCTTGCCCTGATGAGACGTCGTACCCCTCCCCCGCCCTCCCCGCTGCCGCAGCGCGACGGGATCGATCCGGTGCGGGTGCGGTTGCCCGGGGAGGGGGCGTGGGCCACGGTGCGGGAGCATCTGGTGGAGAGGCTCACGGGGGCGGGGCCCGGGGTGGTCGACGCGATGTTCGACGCGGGGCTGGTCGTTGGTGCGGACGGGCGGGCGGTGGCGCCGGACGCGGCGTACGTGCCGGGGATGTTCGTGTGGTTCCACCGGGAGCTGCCCCCCGAGGTGCCGGTGCCGTTCCCCCTTGAGGTGGTGCACCGCGACGAGCACATCGTCGTCGTCGACAAGCCGCACTTCCTGGCCACCACCCCGCGCGGTGGCCACGTCACCGAGACCGCCCTCGCCCGGCTGCGCCGCGAGCTGGTCATCCCCACGCTCGGCGCGGCGCACCGGCTGGACCGGCTCACCGCCGGTCTCGTGCTGTTCACGGTGCGGCCCGAGGAACGCGGCGCCTACCAGACGCTGTTCCGCGACCGGCGGGTGCGCAAGGAGTACGAGGCCGTCGCCCCGTACGATCCCGCGCTCGCCCTGCCCCGGACCGTGCGCAGCCGGATCGTGAAGGAGCGCGGCACACTGACCGCGCGCGAGGTCGAGGGCGAGCCGAACGCGGTCAGCCGCGTCGAGCTGATCGAGCATCGGGCGGACGGCCTCGCGCACTACCGCCTGGTGCCGGCCACGGGGCAGACCCACCAGCTCCGTGTGCATCTGAACGCGCTGGGCGTGCCGATCCTCGGCGATCCGCTGTATCCCGTGGTGACCGACCCCGTGCCGGCCGGTGACTTCCGGCGCCCCCTGCAACTGCTGGCGCGGGCGCTGGAGTTCACCGATCCGGTCACGGGGGTGGCCCACCGCTTCCGGAGCGGGCGGACGCTGCGGGCCTGGTCGTCGTACGCGACCTGGTCCGGTCAGTAGCCGCGCCACCAGCGCACGAGGCGGCGCCAGGCGCCCGGCCTGCGGGCCGGCTCCGCGTCCCCGGCCTGCACGGGCTGCGGCGGGGCCACCTGCGCGGGCGCCGGTGCGGGCATGGACACCGGCATGGGCATGGACGCCGGTGCCGGGATGGGCGCCGGCTGCGGGTCCGTGGTCACCTGCCAGGCGGGGCGCGGCGGCGGGACCGCCGCGCCGTGGGTCGGCTTCTGCATGATGTCCTGCGGCGGCTGCGGCGCGAACCGCGCCGGCAGCTCCACCAGATGGCGCGAGGCGATCGAGGTGGTCCAGCGCAACTCGTCCTGGTCGCAGTCGAGCCGGACGTCCGGCAGCCGCATCAGCAGCGCGTCGACGCCGACCTCGGTGATGGCACGGCCGATGTCCTGGCCGGGGCACTCGTGCGGTCCGGCGCCGAAGGCGAGGTGGGAGCGGTTGCCCATCATGCTGGCGGACAGGTCGGGCCGTACGCGGGGGTCGATGTTGCCCGGAGCGGGGGCGAAGAGCAGTCCGTCGCCCTTGCGGATGCGCTTGCCGCCCAACTCCGTCTCCTGTTTGGCGAAGTAGCCCAGGATCGCGCTGAACGGCGGTTCGTCCCACAGGGTCTGCTCCACGGCCTCCCCCACGGTCATCTGCCCGCCGTTGAGCCGGGCGACGAAGCCCGGGTGGGTGAGGACCATGCGCAGGGTGTTGGACAGGAGGTTGACGGTGGCCTCGTAGGCGGCGAAGAGCACCAGGCGCAGGTGCTCCCTGACCTCGTCGTCGGTGAGGCGGGCCGGGTGGGCGATGAGGTGGCTGGTGAAGTCCTCGCCGGGTTGGGCGCGGCGGCGGGCGGCGGCCCGGCTCAGCGCCTCCATGACGTAGCCGTGGCTGGCGATCGCGGTCTCGGTGCCCTTGAGCGCGTCGCGGGCGGCCTGCACGAGCCGGTCGTTGTACTCGTCGGACATGCCGAGGATCTCGCACATGATGGCCATCGGCAGGTGCTCGGCGAACTGGCCGACCAGGTCGGCATGGCCCTTCTCGCAGAACTCGTTGACCAGGAGCTGGGTGTAGCGGTTGATGTGGCGGCGCACGCTGCGGTGGTCGATCGTCGACATGGCGCCGAGGACCGCGCCGCGCAGCCGCAGGTGTTCGTCGCCCTCGGCGTGGGAGCAGATGGGCTGCCAGGCGATGTGCGGCATGAGGGGGTGGTCGGGCTTCACGGCGCCGTCGCGCAGCGGGGTCCACACGCGGCTGTCGCGGGTGTACACCGAGGGCGTGCGCAGCATCTGGAGGTTCTCGGAGTGGCCGAGGACCACCCACATCGGCACGTCGTCGTGGAGCAGGGCGGGCGCCACCGGCCCGTGCTCGTCGCGGAGTTCCTCGTACAGCTCCCCCAGGTCCTCCGCCTCGGGGCCGTAGAGCCGCCTGAGTCCACCGGGGCCGCGGTCGTGGGCGGGGCAGCCGGGGGGCGGATCGAGAGTGAGGTCGTCCGTACCGGTCGAGGAGTGGTGTTCAGGCGTCACGAGGAATCGCTTTCGAAGCTGAGTGGATCTGGGGGAGGGCGTACGGGTTTCAGGTGAGGCTGCCGGACAGCGCCAGGGAGTGCAGGAAGCGCATCAGGGTCATCAGGACGTCTCGGCTGGAGGCGCGGCGGCGGGCGTCGCACTCCACGATCGGGACCTCCGGCGGCAGGTCGAGCGCCGCGCGGAGGTCCTCGACGGGGTAATGGGGGCCGTCGGGGAAGGTGTTGACGGCGACCACGAAGGGCACTCCGCGCTCCTCCAGCCGGCCCATGACGTCGAAGCTGACCTCCAGACGGCGGGTGTCGAGCAGGACGACCGCGCCGAGCGCGCCCTCGAACAGCCCGTTCCACAGGAACCAGAAGCGTTCCTGGCCGGGGGTGCCGAAGAGGTACAGCACGAGTTGTTCGGTGATGCGGATGCGGCCGAAGTCCATGGCCACGGTGGTGGCGGTCTTGGATTCGGAGCCGTAGTTGTCGTCGACCCCGATCCCGGCCTCCGTCATGGTCTCCTCGGTGGTCAGCGGCCTGATCTCGCTGACCGAACCGACCATGGTCGTCTTGCCGACTCCGAAGCCGCCCACGATGACGATCTTCGCCGCGGCCTGGGTCGACTGCGGCAGATGGTCCTCGGTCCGCGGGCCGGGGATGGTGTCAGAGCCTTTGAAGTCCATGCATCACCGCTTCGAGGAGGGAACGGTCGGGGATTTTCTGGCGGACGATGGGGGCGCGCGCGTAAACCAGTTCCGTCGCCAGCATCTCGGTGAGCAGCACGGTCACCACGCTGAACGGCAGCTTGAGGTAGGCGGACACCTCGGCCACGGACAGCGGGTTGGCGCACAGCCGCAGGACGGCCGCCTGCTCGGGAGTGACGGAGGAGGGCGGGTCGGCGTGCGCCACCATTAACGTCACCAGGTCCATGGGCGCGCGCTCGCCGTCCGGGCCGGTGATGACGTAGAGCCGCTCCGGCTGTTTGCCCTCACCCTCCTCGGGGGGCTGCGGCGGGGGCTCTTCGACGGGTTGTCGCCGCTGGCGCTGTGGAGGCGTCATACGGTCTGCCCGTTGCGTCGGGGCGGGCTGGTGAGGTGGCTGCCGATGCGGACGACGAGGTCGCGCATCATCTCGCCCATCCGGCCGGGCTCGCACGTCACGTCGGAGAGGACCGCGAGGTAGGCGTTGGCGCCGGCCGACATCAGGTAGAAGTAGCCGCCCTTCATCTCGATGACGACCAGGCTCATGTCGCCGGTGACGGTGGGGATCTCGTCGGAGACGGCGCTCGCCAGGCTCTGCAGGCCCGCGCAGGCCGCGGCGACCCGGTCGGCGGCGTCGGGGTCGCCCCCGTAGCGGGCGATGCGCAGTCCGTCGGCCGACAGCACCACGATCATGTGGATGCCCGGCACACCGTCGTCGAGCTGCTTGAGAATCCAGTCCAGGTTGCCTCGCTGCTGGATCACTTGAGGTCCCCCTCGTCATCGGTGTCGGTCTTGCCAAGAGGCGAGTCTTTGAGCAGGTGCGTGTACGCGGTCGGGTTGCGCGTGAAGTCGGTGGGGTGGACGCCCGGGTTGTTCTTCTTGAGGCCCTCCCAGAAGGACTCGACCCACAGGCCGGGGGGCGGGGCGTCGTCCTCGGGCTCGGGCTCTTCGGCCTTGCGCTGGTGCTTGGTCCAGATGTCCTCCTTGCCCTCGCGCTCGAGCCGCTCGGCCTCGGCCATCTCGGCGTACCGCTGGGAGAGCGGGGTCTTCATGCGGCTGCGGCGCTGCGGCAGGCCCTTGTCGGTCCACTCGGTGACCTCGGGGATCTCGTCCTCCATGGACACCGAGGCGGGGATCTTCGGGCTGGTGGGGCGGCGCTTCTTCGGCCGGCGCTTGGGGCCCTCGACCGCGTCGGGGCCGACCGTGGGCAGGGAGGTGGCGCCGATGCCGTGGGCGTAGCCGGAGGCCGGGGCGTCGGTGAGCATCACGCTCGGGATGACCAGGACGGCGCGGACACCGCCGTACGCCGAGACGCGCAGCGAGCACTGCATGTCGAACTGCGTGCACAGGCGGCCGACGATCGCGAGGCCGAGACGCGGGGTGCTGTCGTTCATGTCCTGGATGGCGACGCCGGCCTTGGCCGCCTCCAGCATGCCCTCGACCTTGATGCGGGACTCGTCGGTGAGGCTGACGCCGGCGTCCTCGATCTCGATCGCGATGCCGGTCTGCACCTCGGTCGCGTTGACGTGCACCTTGCTCGTCGGCGGCGAGTAGCGGGTGGCGTTGTCGAGGAGTTCGGCGGCCGCGTGGATGACCGGCTCGACGGAGATGCCACGGACGTTGACCTTGGCGATGGAGTCCAGCGAGATGCGGGGGTACTCCAGGATCCGGGACATGGCGCCGCGCAGCACGCTGTACAGCGGCACGGGCTCGGGCCACTGGCGGCCGGGGCGGCCGCCGCCCAGCACGGCGACGGAGTCGGCGAGACGGCCGATCAGGGCATTGCCGTGGTCGATGCGCAGGAGGTCGTCGAAGACCTCGGGGTTGCGGCCGTGGTCCTCCTCCATCTCCCGGAGTTCCTTGGCCTGCTGGTGGACGATCGCCTGGACGCGGCGGGCGATGCTGACGAAGGAGCTCAGCGCGGAGTCGCGCACGTTCTCCTCCTCGTCGACGATCCCGAGGACGGACCTGATCACCTCGCGGTGCCCGTCGGGCAGGTCCTGGAAGGAGGGCTCGAACTCCTGCAGTTGCAGCATCACCTCCCTGGGTGAAAACCCGCGGCGCATCCGCTGCAGCGCGTTGGGCAGCAGTTCGTGTCCGAGGAGGTGACTCTCCGACTCACGGGCGGCGATGCGCTGCTGGAAGTACGCGGTGTGCTGGGCGTGCTCCGCGCGGAGCCTGCGCATCTGTCGGCCTCGGCGCACCGCCTCGGCCGCCGTCGCGATCACCAGGACGGTGGCCACGGCTCCGCACACGCCGACGGCGATCCGGGCCGGCCCCGTCACGAGGGCGACGGCGGCCCCGGTGGCCGCGGCCATCAGTATCGCGGGGAACAACAGCACGCGCGCGTAGGGAAGTTCACGGCGTACGGGTGGGGATTGAACACTCACCATGTGGGCCCTCTGAAACGAGTCGGCTGGGGATCGGTGGAGCTTGCAGGGGGTGTGTCATACAAACGCTCCGGATCTTCGGGAAGATTCGGGAACAAACGCACGAATACTCTCAACTCGGTGCGCTGCGGGCGAGCTTAGTCCGACCGGATCAACGCTGTGTCATATTCGGCAAGCACCTGAAACGGGGCGCGCACGAGTAGTACGCTCGGCCGTTTTACACTCAGCGCCTTCGTTCGAATACACAGAGTCATGGCACACAGGCATACGAAAGCCGCCCACCCTGACGAGTGAGCGGCTTTGCGGTAAGGGGACTACAACCTCCTCGCCCGCCGACCGGAGATCACCCCACCGACGAGTAGGCGACCACTCCCCGCAGCAACTGATCAACAGCCTTGCGCGCGGCCTTCGCCACGGTCGACCCCTCTCGCGAAGGCGCCGCCGCGGAAATCTGCCCGAGCACATCGATCACCTGCTTGCACCACCGCACAAAGTCCCCCGCAGGCATCTCCGCCTCCCGAAGCACCTCGTCAAGCCCCGTCCCGGACGCCCACATGTACGCGGCCCAGGCAAACCCGAGATCGGGCTCGCGCTGCCCGACCCCCTCGGTCTGGCTGATCCGGAAGTCCTCTTCCAGCGCGTCCAACCGCCCCCAGATCCGCACCATCTCCCCCAGCGCGGCCTTCGCCTTGCCGGAAGGCAGCTTCGGCGCCATCGCGTCGTCGGCGACCCGCGCCTCGTACACCAAAGCAGAGACACACGCCGCCAGTTCAGCGGGAGCAAGCCCCTCCCAGACGCCGGCCCGCAGGCACTCACTGGCCAGCAGATCAAGCTCGCCGTACAGCCGCGCGAGCCGCTTGCCGTGCTCGGTGACCTCGTCGGCGCGCAGATAGTCCAGCTCGGTCAGCAGCGCCACGATCCGGTCGAAGGTCCGGGCGATCGTGTTCGTCCGTCCCTCGATGCGCCGCTCCAGCTGCGAGGTGTCCCTCAGCAGCCGGTGATACCGCTCGGCCCACCGCGCGTGGTCCTCCCGGTCGTTGCACCCATGGCACGGATGCGCCCGGATCGCCGTACGCAGCCGGGCGATCTCGCGGTCGTCGGCGGCCTGCGACCGCTTCTTGCGGGCCCGCTCCGGCGGAATGTGCCCGGCCTTGGTGCGCAGCGCGGAGGCGAGGTCCCGACGGGACTGCGGAGAACGGGGGTTGAAGGACTTCGGGATCCGCATCCGCTCCAACGGCTCGACGGGCACGGGGAAGTCCATCGCCGCGAGCCGCTTGACCTGCCGCTCGGCGGTCAGCACCAGCGGGCGCGGCCCGTCGTGCTGCTCGAACCCGCGGTGTCCGTTGGAGCGCCCCGCGGGCAGCCCCGGGTCCAGCACCAGCGCCAGACCCGCGTACTTGCCGGTCGGGACATGGATGACGTCGCCGGGCTTCAGCTTCTCCAGCGCGACGGCGGCCTCGGCGCGCCGCTCGCTGGCACCCTGCCGGGCCAGCTCGGTCTCGCGGTCCTTGAGCTCGCGGCGCAGCAGCGCGTACGCGTCGAAGTCGCCCAGATGACAGGTCATCGAGGCCTTGTAGCCCTCGAGGCCCTCCTCGTTGCGCTGCACCTGCCGGGAGATCCCGACGACCGACTTGTCGGCCTGGAACTGCGCGAAGGACGTCTCCAGCAGCTCGCGCGAGCGGTGCCGGCCGAACTGCTCGACCAGGTTGACCGCCATGTTGTACGACGGCTTGAAGCTGGAGCGCAGCGGATAGGTACGCGTCCCGGCGAGCCCGGCGAGGTGGTCGGGGTTCATCGCGCGCTGCCACAGGACCACGGCGTGGCCCTCGACGTCGATGCCGCGCCGTCCGGCACGCCCGGTCAACTGGGTGTACTCACCAGGGGTGATGTCGGCGTGCTGCTCGCCGTTCCACTTGACGAGCTTCTCCAACACCACGGAGCGGGCGGGCATGTTGATGCCCAGCGCGAGCGTCTCGGTCGCGAACACGGCCTTGACCAGGCCGCGTACGAAGAGTTCCTCGACGACCTCCTTGAACGTCGGCAGCATGCCCGCGTGGTGGGCGGCGATGCCGCGCTCCAGGCCCTCCAGCCACTCGTAGTAACCGAGGACGTGCAGGTCCTCGGACGGGATGGAGGCGGTGCGCTCCTCGACGAGCGCGCGCACCTTCTCGCGTGCCTCGTCGTCGTTGAGCCGCAGCCCGGCATACAGGCACTGTTCGACGGCGGCCTCGCAGGCGGCGCGGCTGAAGATGAACGTGATGGCGGGCAGCAGGCCCTCGGCGTCGAGCCGTTCGATGACCTCGGGCCGGCTCGGCGTCCACACGCGTGAGCGCTGCCTGCGCTCACGCTCGCGGTCGGCCTCGCGCATCGCGCGGCCGCGCCGGCGGTCCTGGTACGACGGGCGGCTGGCCTCCATGCGGGCCAGGCGCGCGAGATCGGGGTTGACGGCCTTCTTGTGGCCCTCGCCCTCCTCGAACAGGTCGTACATCCGGCGCCCGGCGAGCACGTGCTGGAACAGCGGAACGGGCCGGTGCTCGGAGACGATCACCTCGGTGTCGCCGCGGACGGTGTCGAGCCAGTCGCCGAACTCCTCGGCGTTGGACACGGTCGCCGACAGCGACACGAGCGTCACCGACTCGGGCAGGTGAATGATCACTTCTTCCCAGACCGCGCCGCGGAAGCGGTCGGAGAGGTAGTGCACCTCGTCCATGACCACGTGACCGAGGCCGAGGAGGGTCTGCGAGCCCGCGTACAGCATGTTCCTCAGCACCTCGGTGGTCATCACGACCACCGGCGCGTCGGAGTTGACGCTGTTGTCGCCGGTGAGCAGACCGACCTTGTCGCTGCCGTAACGGCGGCACAGGTCGGCGTACTTCTGGTTCGACAGCGCCTTGATGGGCGTCGTGTAGAAGCACTTCTTGCCCTGCTGGAGGGCGAGATGCACGGCGAACTCGCCCACGATCGTCTTGCCCGAGCCGGTGGGGGCGGCCACCAGCACGCCCTTGCCCGCCTCAAGTGCCTGGCAGGCCTCGATCTGGAAGGGGTCGAGGCCGAAGTCGTACATCTCGCGGAAGGACGCGAGTGCGGTGGCCTGCTCGGCAGCGCGCCTACGGGCTGCCGCGTACCGCTCGGCCGGGGAGAGGTCCTCTGTCATCGTGCTTTCGAGCGTACCGGGCCGCGCTGACAACAGGACGATCATTATCCGGATCGATAGCTGTGAGACCGGGGGTTCACGCAGCTCACGGCCCTGCGCCGAGAGCGCAGCGAGCGCCTGCGGGCCCCCGCGCGCGCTCCCCCAACACGCTCGCCCGTGACGCGAAAGCGGCCGACGGCGCCACGAGGGCGCCCCGGCCGCGATCCGCGGTGAGTGGTGAGGGTTGGCGGTCTCAGGTCACGTCGTCGTAGCCGTTGACCCGGTCCGTGCTCGCCTGCTCGGGCAGTGCCCGGCTGGACGAGACGGTCTCGACCTCGCCGATGTCCTCGGGGGTGAGGTCCAGTTCGGAGGCTTCGTCGTCGGCGGGCCCCAACGCATCGCGGCGGCTGCGGCGCCGGTCGTTGGCCAGCGAGAAGGCGACCGCGCCGAAATACAGCACCCAGATCGGTCCGGCGAGCGCCATCATGGAGAGCGGGTCGGTGCTGGGCGTCGCGACGGCCGCGAAGACCGTGATGCCCATGATCATGCCGCGCCACCAGCCGAGCATGCGCTTGCCGGTGATGATCCCGGTGAGATTGAGCATGATCAACAGGAGCGGCAGCTCGAAGGAGAGACCGAACACCACGACCATGCGCGTGACCAGCTGCAGCAGGTCGTCCAGCGGCAGCAGGTTGGTGACCCGGCCCGGGGTGAATTCGATCAGCACCTTCGCGGTGGTCGGCAGCACGCTGTAGGCGAAGTAGCCGCCACCGAGGAAGAGCGGGACACCCACGCCGACGAACGCGTAGGCGTACTTCCGCTCGTGCTTGTGCAGGCCGGGCGCGACGAAGGCCCACAGCTGGTAGAGCCAGACCGGCGAGGCGAACACGATACCGGCCATCAGGGAGACCTGGAGGGCCAGCGTGAAGGGGGCGAGCAGACCGTTGATCGTGATGCTCGCGCACTTGTTCGTGGCGTCGCCCGACTTCAGCTGGTTCGCGATCTCCTCGAATGTCTTCCCACAGCCGACCGAGTCGAGGATCGGCTTGGTGAGGAAGTTGATGATGTCGTTGTAGAAGAAGGCGGCGACCACCGTGACGATGACGATGGCCAGCATGGCCTTCGCGAGCCGGTTGCGGAGCTCACGAAGGTGCTCCGCGAGGGGCATCCGCCCCTCCGGATCCTTCTCCTGCTGGCGGGCAGACTTCAGCAACCCACGTTCCCATCTCGTGCGGCGGGCCGGAGGTCACCGGCCCTGCGTCAGCGCTTGGTCGTGTCCGTCGGCTCGGAGACCGGGCGCGAGCTGGTCACGTCGCCGGGGGCGGCCTGGATGGTGCGCTGAGCCGGGGGCTGCTCGCCGTCGTTGGGCGGGCCGGCCGGGGTGGAGGAGTTGCTGCCCTCGTCCTTCATCGCCTTGGCCTCGCTCTTGAGGATGCGCGCGGACTTGCCGAGCGAGCGAGCCATGTCGGGAAGCTTCTTCGCGCCGAACAGCAGGATGATGACGACGAGGATGAGAATGATCTCGGGGGCGCCGAGCCTTCCGAACATAAGTCTTTACCTTCTCACCGAGGCGGCTGGGTGGGGTGCTGTCCGACCGGTCGGACAAATGTCCGAACGATCGTGTTGGCAGCGATCGTAACGCTCAGGGGTAAACGTGAGGCAATCCCCGTGCGTACTCCCGGTCAGCGGAACGGGCCTCGTTTTCCGTGCCGCGATCAGCAGCGTACCTGGAGGGGCCGTCAAGGTGACAGGGCGAAGTGGCCCAAAACGCATCGATCACCGGACTCACAGCCGGCCGCGGCCGGTATCACAGGGAATCGACAGCGCGGGCGGCGCCCACCGTCGCCCGTTCCAGGTCCTCCGCCGCCCTGTTGATGCGCCGCGCGGATTCGGTCACCTGCCGCCCCAGCCGTTGTGCCTCCACGAAGACCCGCACCGCGAGCACACCGAGAACGGCGAGACCCAGGAAACCCACAGCTACCGCGAACATCGGCCAGAACATGACGCCGAGCCTAGACGTTGTTACAGCGTGGAGTGCAGGCGCAGGGTCCGGACGCCGCCGCCGGTGAGCAGCTCCACGACCCGCTCCCCGGCCGGCTTGCGGACGGACGCGCCGCAGTCGGGGCAGGTGAAGGAGTAGAAGGTGGTGCGGCTCGTGGCACCGATGGCCAGGCGCAGGGCGCTCGCGGCGAGCTCGAAGCGGCCCCGGCAGTCCGGGCAGCCGGCCTTGAACACCACGGGAGCCACGCTCCTCATCCCCGCGAACGCGGAGGCCACCGACATACCCACACCGGACGACGCCGACTCGCTCAAAGCCCCTGCTCCTGCCTGTCGAACTGCCTGTCCAGCTCACCGTCGCGCTGCTCGCCGGGCCCCTCGCGGCCGGCGTACGGCTCCTGCGCCTCGACCCCGTCGTACGCCGCAAGCGCCTCGCGGGCGGCCTGCCGGGCGCTGTCGGCCAGGTCCTGCGGCGAGACGATCCGGCCGTCGCGCCCGAGCCGCAGCGCCAGGCGCCTGAGCGACGCGGGGTCGGGGGTGCGCAGGGAAATACGCAGCCCGCCGTCGGAAAGCTCATCCGCGCTGTCGTGCGGGTAGTACTCGGCGACCCAGCGCCCGCCCGGGCCCACCTCGACGACCACCTCCGGGTCCTCGGCGGCGGGCTGCACCAGCGCCTCCGACAGGTCCCGCAGCTCGATCTCCGGCGGCGCGGACGGCTCGTCGAGGACCTTGATCTCGGCGACCCGGTCGAGGCGGAAGGTGCGGCGCGCCTCGGAGCGGTAGCACCAGCCCTCCACGTACGTGTGGCCGACGCTGACCAGGCGGATCGGGTCGATCTCGCGCTCGGTGACCTCGTCGCGGGCGGGTGAGTAGTAGCGGATCCACAGCCGGCGGCGCTCGGAGATCGCCCGGTCCACGTCGGCGAAGACGCCGCCCTCGGACTCGAACGTCACCGACAGACGGGCGCTGGCGCCGGCCGCCTCACCGGCCGCCGTCTCCACCTTGGCGGTGGCCCGCAGCAGGGCCTGCCGGTCACTCTCGCGCAGGCCCGGCAGGGTCGACACGGCCCGGGCCGCCACCAGCAGCGCGGTCGCCTCGTCGGCGGCCAGCCGCAGCGGCTCGGCCGCCTCGGCCGCGAGGGCGGCCGGGTTGTGCCACCAGATGCGCTCGCCGTCGGTGTCGATGTCGAGCAGGTCGCCCCCGCGGAAACTGGTGCCGCACATGGGCAGCACGTCGAGGTCCGAGACCAGTTCGTCCTCGGTGATCCCGAAGGCGCGCGCGACGTCCTCGATCCGGGCTCCGGGGCGCTCCCTGAGATACGTCACCAGGGAGAGCATCCGTCGGGTCTGGTCGATGGCGTTCGCGGGCCTGACCGGTTTGCCTGCCACTGTCTTGTCCGCTCCCCCTCAGCCTTTGGACACGGCCCGTAGCCGGTCCACCACGTCCGCCCGCAGCTCCGCCGGCTCCACGACCACCGCGTCCGGCCCGAACTCCACCAGCCACGCGTCCAGGCCGTGCCCGTACGGAATCTCCAACTCGTCCCAGCCGTTCCCGAGTTCCCGCACCGCGGTGGCTTTCGCCCGCAAGGGGTAACCGGCGTCGGCACGCAGCCGGATCAACGCGCTGCGGTCGGCGGTCTCTCCCGCCCAACTCGCGACGGTCTCACGGACAGTGACGACGTCGGGCACCTCGGCGGTGACCCGGGCGCCGCGCGAACGTACCTTGCCGGTGATCCGGGAGAGCCGGAACACGCGCTCGGCGCCCCGGTCGCGGTCCCAGCCCGCCAGGTACCAGTGGCCGCGCCAGCACTCCAGCGCCCAGGGCTCCACATGACGGGGCTCGGGCTGGGCGGCGTTGGCCTTGCGGTAGTCGAAGACGACCGGCCGCCGGTCGCGACAGGCCAGCATCAGCGGCTCGAAGGCGGCCTCGTGCACCGGGATACGGGGCTCCAGCGCGCCGTGCGCCTCATAGGGGTCGACGTCCTCGGGCAGTCCCGCCGCGCGCAGCTTCTGCAGAGCGCCGCTGGCGGCGCCGGCCAGCCGGGCCTGCTGCCACACCTTGGCGGCCAGCCCCAGGGCGGCGGCCTCCTCGGCGTCAAGGGTGATGGGCGGGAGACGGTTGCTGTCCCGGCGGGCCATGTACCCGACCTCGCCGTCGAGGTTCTCGACGGTCTCGATGACCAGGCCCAGCTCGCGCAGGTCGTCCTTGTCCCGCTCGAACATCCGGTTGAAGGAGTCGTCACTGCCCGCTTCGAGATAGGCCTCGATGGACTCACGCAGCTCGCGCTTGCTCAGCGGCCGCCGGGTCCCGAGCAGACACAGCGCCAGATTCATCAGCCGCTCTGCCTTGGCAATGGCCATCGACGCCCTTCGCCTTCCCTATGGTGCTTACGAGCGACGACCGTACCGCTCCCCGGTACCGAGACAAAAGCCGAGGGCCCACGCCCGGACAGGCATGGGCCCCAGGTGGTCGGGTCCGGTCGGGTGACGATCAGACTCCGAGCAGGTCCACGACGAAGATCAGCGTCTCGCCGGGCTTGATCGCCGGGGTGGGGCTCTGGTTGCCGTAGGCGAGGTGGGCGGGGATGGTCAGCTGGCGGCGGCCGCCGACCTTCATGCCCTGCACGCCCTGGTCCCAGCCCTTGATGACACGGCCGCCGCCCAGCGGGAAGCGGAACGGGGTGCCACGGTTCCAGCTGGCGTCGAACTCCTCACCCGTGCTGAAGGCGACACCCACGTAGTGGACGGTGACGGTCTGACCCGCCTGCGCCACCGCTCCGTCGCCCTCCCAGATGTCCTTGATCTCGAGGTCGGCCGGGGGCTCGCCACCCGGGAAGTCGATCTCGGGCTTCTCGATGCTCACGTCTTCAGCTCCTGCTTCTTTGCGGAAAGGCAACAAGCACAGTCTTACATCTCCGGGCGATCACATCTTGGCGAGGATGTCCACGCTGAAGACCAGTGTCGAGTCCTTGCTGATGCCGCTGCCGGCCGGCGGGTTGTCGCCGTAGCCCAGGTCCGGCGGGATGACGATGAGGACCCGGCTGCCGACCTTCTTTCCGGTCAGACCCTGCGCCCAGCCCTTGACGACCTGCTGCAGGGAGAACGACGTCAGCGCCTTGCGGCTGTACGTGGAGTCGAACTCCTTGCCGCTGTCCCACAGCACGCCCTTGTACTGGACGAGGACGCTGCTCTCCGCCTTCACCTCTTCGCCGTCGCCCTCGATGACGTAGTTCGCCACGAGCTTCTTCGGCGGGTCGGCCTTGGGCACCTCGATGGAGGGCGCCTTGCCGTCGGTGTTCGTGCCGACCTTGGGCAGATCCGCGTCGTCCTGGGCGGTGTCGGTGCCCTTGGCCGAGCTCTTGGCGCTGAAGGTGTTCTGCAGGTCGACCACGAACACCAGCGTGTCGGTGCCCTTGATCCCCGCCTGGGCGTTGCCGTTCTTGCCGTACCCCCAGGTCGGCGGCACGGAGAACTCGACCCGGCTGCCGACCTTCTTCCCCGTGAGGGCGTAGCGCCAGCCGTCGATGATGCTGCCCGCGGCGAGCTGGATGACCAGCGGCGTCTTGCGGTCGTAGGAGTTGTCGAAGACCTTTCCGCTGGCCCACACCTGGCCCAGGTAGTTCGCCTGGATGTAGTCGTTCTCCGCGACCGTCTGGCCGTTGCCCGCGATCACCGTCTTCACCGCGAGCTGGTCGGAGGGCTCGCCGCTGCCCTTGGCCACCGTCGGCTTCTCGTTCAGCTTGGTGCCCGCCGTGATGGCCGGCAGCGGACCGTCGACGATCTTCGGCGGCGGCGCGGCCGAGGTCTCCGCGGCGGATGGGGACGGCGACGCGCTGTCGCTGGCCTTGCTCGAGTCGGACTTGTCGTCTCCGCAACCGGCCAGAGTGACCAGTCCTGCGGGTACGGCGGCAAGGATGAGAGAGCGTCGGCGCACGGTGGGGGCCTCGTAATCGGTCGATCTTGTGATGGCGTGCGCGCAACTCTACGGCGTGAGAAGGGCGCCGTACGGGAAACGTACGGCGCCCGTGTTGCGTTCCGACAGGTTCTCGCGGAACGCGTTCACTCACATTCCGGCGATGAGCTTCTCCACGCGATCGTCGACCGAACGGAACGGGTCCTTGCACAACACGGTGCGCTGTGCCTGGTCATTGAGCTTGAGGTGCACCCAGTCGACCGTGAAGTCCCGGCGCTGTTCCTGGGCCCTGCGGATGAAGTCACCGCGCAGCCGCGCCCGAGTGGTCTGCGGCGGAACCGACTTGCCCTCGAAGATCTTCAAGTCGTTGCAGATCCGGGCGGCCTGACCCTTCTTCTCCAGCAGGTAGTACAGGCCACGACGACGGTGGATGTCGTGGTAGGCGAGGTCTATCTGCGCCACGCGCGGATGCGACATGGTCATGTTGTGCTTGGCCCGGTAGCGCTCGATGAGCTTGTACTTCATCACCCAGTCGATCTCGGTGCCGATGCGGTCGAGGTCCTCGGCCTCGATCGCGTCCAGCGTGCGGCCCCACAGCTCCAGCACCTGCTCCACCGTGCCGGTGCGGATACCGCGGCGCTCGCAGAAGTCCACGGCCTTCTCGTAGTACTCCCGCTGCACCTCCAGCGCCGAGGCCTCCCGGCCGCTGGCCAGGCGCACCTTTCGGCGGCCCGTGATGTCGTGACTGACCTCGCGGATCGCCCGGATGGGGTTCTCCAGAGTGAGGTCGCGCATCACCGTGCCCGCCTCGATCATGCGCAGCACCAGGTCGGTCGCGCCGACCTTCAGCAGCATGGTCGTCTCGGACATGTTCGAGTCGCCCACGATGACGTGCAGGCGGCGGTAACGCTCAGCGTCCGCGTGCGGCTCGTCGCGCGTGTTGATGATCGGCCGGGAACGGGTCGTCGCCGAGGAGACGCCCTCCCAGATGTGCTCGGCCCGCTGGCTCACGCAGTACACGGCGCCACGCGGGGTCTGCAGGACTTTCCCGGCCCCACAGAGCAGTTGCCTTGTGACCAGGAACGGAATGAGGATGTCCGCGAGCCGGGAGAACTCCCCGTGCCGCGCCACCAGATAGTTTTCATGGCAACCGTATGAGTTGCCCGCCGAGTCCGTGTTGTTCTTGAAGAGGTAGACGTCGCCCGCGATTCCCTCCTCGTGCAGGCGTCGTTCGGCGTCCACCAGGAGTCCTTCGAGAATGCGCTCGCCAGCTTTGTCGTGGGTGACCAGTTCGGTCACATTGTCACATTCGGGTGTCGCGTATTCCGGATGTGATCCCACGTCGAGATAGAGGCGGGCGCCGTTCCGCAGAAAGACATTACTGCTGCGGCCCCATGACACGACACGGCGGAAGAGGTACCGCGCCACCTCGTCAGGAGACAGGCGGCGCTGTCCCCTGAACGTGCACGTGACGCCGTACTCGTTCTCCAGCCCGAAAATGCGGCGGTCCATGACTGAACATTACGCCCGATCCCCTGAACTGAAACGGGGTTCGGCAGCACGGTTTGGATCATTTTCCGATGAAGCCGCAACCACCGGACCCCCGGCGGGAGCTGCGAGTACCCGCCCGGTGGCCAGCAACACCAGCAGCGACACGGCCCCCGCCATGCTCGGCACCGCGAACCCCCACAGCGCGCCACCGGCCTGGACCACGGGCCCAGCCAGGCCCGTTCCGACCGACGCGCCCACGGTGAACGTCGTCACGAGCCAGGAGAACGCCTCGGTGACCGTTCCGCGCGGAGCGTGTCGGTCGACGATCACGAACGCACAGGCGATGCAGGGCGCCAGGAAGACACCGGCGAGGGCCGTCAACGCCGTCATGGCGACCGCGCCCGGCATCAGCATCAGCGGCAGGTAACACACCGCCAGAAACGCCACCAGCACCCGCAGTCGCCGCTCCGGCGCGCCGGGCCACTGCCGCGCGCCGTAGACCGTGCCGCCGACGAGCGCCCCCAGCCCCACGCCCGCCATCAGCCAGCCGTACACCGCGTCGCCGCCGTGGTCGTCCGCATACGGTACGGAGGCGACCGTGATGGAGCCGAGCGCCACCCCCACGAAAAGGAAGGCGCCAAGGAGAGCCAGCAGCCCGGGCGACCGCAGCGCCCCGAGCCAGTGCGCCTCGCGCGGCGCCGACCGCCACGCGCGCGAGGGCGGCGAGACGACCACGGAGAGCGCCCCGAGGACCCCGACGACGTTCAGCACGAGCAGGGCGGCCTGCGCCGACCACAGCGCCATGCACAGGGTCACCAGCAGGGGCCCGACCGCGAACATGACTTCCTGGGCCACCGCGTCCATGGCGTACGCCGTGTGCACCTGGTCCTCCCTGCGCAGGACGGTGGGCCACAGCGCCCGCAGTCCGCCCTCCAGGGGTGGCGTGAACAGGCCGGCCACCCCGATCGCGGCGTAGGCGAGGGGCAGCGGGTCCGTGCCCGACAAGGCGAACACGGCCGTCGCCAGGGCCGACACGGCGGCGGCGGGCAGCTGGACGCGCGGCTGTCCGCACAGGTCGACCAGGCGCCCGAGCACCGGCTGGCCGATGGCGTTGGCGACCCCGTAGACGGCCGCCAGGGCCCCCGCGAGGCTGTACGTGCCGCCCTCCGCGCGCACGAACAGGACGATCGCGATCGCGGCGGTCGCGTTGGGCAGCCGGCCCACGAGGGTGCCGACGAGCAGCCGCACGGCATGCCTCGCCCTGAGGATCTCCAGGTATCCCGCGGCCATGTACTGCCCTCCGTCGGCTTCCCGAGGCTCGGCGCCCGCCCCTAAGTTTTACGTATAACTCCCTCTCTTCATACGTACCATGTGCGCTGTTCGCCAGTCCAGACGAAAGCGCAGGCCCACGGTGGCACCAGGTAGCACCCGCCCCACCAGCCGGGACGTGGCCCAGGCCGCGGGGGTCTCCCAGGCCGCGGTCTCCCTGGTCCTGGGCGACAAGTGGCGCGGGCGGGTCTCCGAGCCGACGGCCGAGCGGGTACGGGAGGCGGCCCGTGAGCTCGGCTACCGCCCCAATCTGGCCGCGCGCAATCTCCGCCTGGGCCGCACCCGGACCGTGCTGCTCGTCGTCCCCGTCCTGACGACGGAGTTCTTCGCCGGCGTCTACACCGGCGCCGCGCGGGTCGCCGCCGACCACGGCTTCGGTGTGGTCCTCTACCCCTCCCCCGAGGGCATCGGCCCCGCCCCCGACCCCTTCGCCTCCGCCCAGGCGGCCCTCGACGGCGTCATCGCCTCCTCCATGGCCGCCGACGCCCTCACCGCCATCCGCGGCGACCAGCTCCCGCTGGTCATGCTCGACAGCGACCCCCAGGGCAGCCTCGGCGCGGCCACGGTCAACCTCGACATCGCCGACGGCGCCCGACAGGTCGCCGACCACCTCCTGGGCCTGGGCCACCGCAGCTTCCTGCACCTCGCGGCCGACGTGGCCTCCTGGACCTTCGAGGTACGCGCGCGTGAGCTGGCCGAACGACTCGCCGCGGTCCCGGGAACCTCCTTGCGAACGGTTCACGCCCCGATCTCCATCGACGGCGCCCGCACGGCCGCGGAGGCCGCCCTGACCGCATCCGGCCCCCGCCCCACCGCCCTGGTCTGCGACGACGACAAGCTGGCGGCCGGCGCCTACAAGGCCATCCGCCGCCTCGGCCTGCGCATCCCGGACGACATCTCCGTCACCGGCGTCGACGACCTCGCCCTGGCCACCGCCCTCGACCCCGAGCTCACCACCGTCCGCCTCGACGCGGAGCTCTTCGGCGAACGCGGCATGCAGGCCCTCCTGGCGGTCCTGGAGGCCCGCGCCCCCACCGGCGGCGACATCCCGGTCGAGCTGGTCCTACGAGCCTCCACGGCCCCGCCCAGCCCCTCCTGAGCCCCTGCGGGCCGCCACATGCTCGGACGCCCGGGTACGCGGGGGCGCCCCGGTAGGCCGGCCACGCCTCGGCGCACCCTCTTCGCCAGGCCGGAGGGCACCCCGTACGCCGACGGGGTCCGGAGGGCTCCAGGTACCTCCGCATGGGCCTCAGGCCACTCCACAGCCCCGCCCAGCCGCCCGAGAGGGCCCTTGTGCCCTGCCCCGCCCCACGGAGCCCCGCAAAGCCCCGCCCAGGCTCCTGGGACGCGCCCCGCACCACACCGCGCCCCAGAAACGCCCTGCGCCCCGGCCGTTTCCTCGGCCGGGGCGCAGGTACAGGGCAGGGTGAGGTGGGTCTACTCGTCCTCGGTGTTCTCGTCGTTCTCGTCGGAGCTCTCCGCCTCCGTCGCGGCGCCACCGCTCTCCAACAGGCGACCGAGCTGGCGGCCGACGATGCGCTTGAACTTGCGCTGCTGGGGGCGGGTGCGGTCGAGGACCGCGACCTCCAGGCGCTCGGCGGGGATCTCCCGCTCGCCGCCGTTCGGCTCGCGCGACAGCGCCTGAACGGCCAGCTTCAGGGCCTCGGCGAGGCTCATGCCGTCCTGATGCTGCTGGTCGAGGTAGCTGCTGATCTGCTCGGCGTTGCCGCCGACCGCGACCGAGCCGTGCTCGTCCACGATCGACCCGTCGTGCGGCAGCCGGTAGATCTGGTCGCCGTCCGGCGTCTCACCGACCTCGGCCACGACCAGCTCCACCTCGTACGGCTTCTCGCCGGCCGAGGAGAAGATCGTGCCCAGCGTCTGGGCATAGACGTTGGCCAGACCGCGCGCGGTCACGTCGTCACGGTCGTAGGTGTAACCGCGCAGGTCGGCGTAGCGGACGCCGCCGATCCGCAGGTTCTCGTACTCGTTGTACTTGCCGGCCGCGGCGAAGCCGATCCGGTCGTAGATCTCGCTGAACTTGTGCAGCGCGCGGGAGGGGTTCTCGCCGACGAAGACGATGCCGTCGGCGTACTGCAGCACAACCAGGCTGCGGCCACGGGCGATGCCCTTGCGGGCGTACTCCGCGCGGTCGGCCATCGCCTGCTGGGGTGAGACATAGAACGGCGTCGACACCGGTTATCCGTCCCTTTCTGTGGAAGTCACTGGATCACCTTGGCAAGAGAGACCGGCCGGCTACAGCAGCGCGGCCCGCGGACCGTCGGGCTGCTCGAGACGCCGCGCCAGGATCGAGCGGGCGATCTCGGAGGACTCGTCCTCGGTGAGACGGCGGAAGCCGTCGTCGGTGATCACGGTGACGATCGGGTAGATCCGGCGGGCGACATCGGGACCACCGGTCGCCGAGTCGTCGTCTGCCGCGTCATAGAGCGCCTGCACCACAAGGGTCGTGGCCTCGGCCTCGCTCAGGTCGTCACGGAAGAGCTTCTTCATGGCGCCGCGCGCGAAGATCGAGCCGGAGCCCGTGGCCGCGTAGCCCCGCTCCTCGGAGCGGCCGCCCGTCACGTCGTAGGAGAAGATCCGGCCCTTGTCGCGGTCCACGTCGTACCCCGCGAAGAGCGGGACCACGGCCAGACCCTGCATCGCCATGCCCAGGTTGGAGCGAATCATGGTCGACAGCCGGTTCGCCTTGCCCTCCAGGGACAGCTGGGCGCCCTCGACCTTCTCGAAGTGCTCCAGCTCCAGCTGAAACAGCTTGACCATCTCGACGGCCAGACCCGCGGTGCCGGCGATACCGACGGCCGAGTACTCGTCCGCCGGGAAGACCTTCTCGATGTCCCGCTGCGCGATGACGTTGCCCATCGTGGCTCGCCGGTCACCGGCGAGGACCACACCGCCCGGGAACGACACGGCGACGATCGTCGTGCCGTGCGGTGCCTCGATCACGCCCTGGGTGGGCGGGAGCTGCCGGTTGCCCGGGAGCATCTCCGGCTGGTGGTCGGACAGGAAGTCCATGAAGGACGACGACCCAGGCGTCAGGAAGGCAGCTGGTAGACGCCCGGTGCTACGAGTGTTGGCTTCCACGAAGTTCCCTCCAGGTAGGCGGCTGCCCGACGAACAGCGTCGGGGTCGTCTCCCAACTTGCCGATGGCCGAATTACAGTTGAAGCACAGTACGCCACGGACCTTACCCGTCTTGTGGCAGTGATCCACATGTACCGCAGGAGCATTCAGGCAGATCACGCAGAGCCCCTTTTGAGAGGCGAGCATTCCGTCACGCTCGGCTTCGGTGAGGCCGTGGTTGCGCTTGAGATGCCCTTGGCGCCCCTTCACCGCCGTGCACGACTTGCAGAGCGTCACGAGACCGTCTGAGGCACTGCGATTCCGCGTCCACTCACTATGCGGCTTGATCTCACCGCACGTTCGGCAGTACGTGTGCCCCTCGGGCACATCGACCCTCGGTCGAACGTTGCACCCCCTTGGCTACCTGCCGTGCCTGGTGGTACGCGGCCGCGCACTCCCGACAGTAGGCCTGCAAACCATCACGCATCGGCTTGTTGCTTGCGAACGCTGCTCGAGGCTTGTGGTTCTTGCACCTTGAGCAGCGCCGCGCCCTTGCTTCACGCGCCAACCCTCGAACCCCCCGATACCTTCGATTCGAAGGCTACTCGCCGCCTTTCTGAACGAAGCTTCGAACGAAGTCCTCTGCGTTCTCCTCGAGTACGTCGTCGATCTCGTCCAGGACAGAGTCCACGTCGTCGCTCAGCTTCTCCTGGCGCTCCTTGAGGTCCTCCGAGCCTTGCGCTTCCTGCGCCTGCTCCTCGACCTCCTCGGTGGACCGCGTCGCCTTCTGCTGGCCGCCGCCGGTGTCCTTGGTCGCCATAACCCTCACCCCGCTCAGTTGCCCGACATGGTCGACAGGTCGGCTTTCCTGCCGATCGGTGATGATCAGACCCTACAAGCCGGGTCTGACATCGGCCCCGCAGTTCCATAACGTACGGGGGCCAATTCGATGATTCCCTGGCGGCGGGCTTTCCACCCTGCCCGCCCGCTGCCGTCCGGTACCCGCTCAGCTGCCGGACAACACCCTGACCAGGTCTTCTGCCGTGCGGCAGCGGTCGAGAAGCTCCTTGACGTGATTTCGCGTTCCGCGTAGCGGTTCCAGGGTTGGGACCCGCTGGAGACTGTCCCGGCCGGGCAGGTCGAAGATGACCGAGTCCCAGGAGGCGGCGGCGACGTCGTCGGCGTACTGCTCCAGGCAGCGGCCGCGGAAGTACGCGCGCGTGTCCTCCGGTGGCTTCGTCATCGCCCGGTCGATGTCCGCCTCAGTCAGCAGGCGCTTCATGCGCCCGCGGGCCACGAGACGGTTGTAGAGGCCCTTCTCGGGCCGTACGTCGGCGTACTGGAGGTCGACGAGGTGGAGCCTCGCCGCGTCCCAGTCGAGGCCGTCACGGCGCCTGTAGCCCTCCATGAGCTCCCGCTTGGCGACCCAGTCCAGCTCTCCGGCGAGACTCATCGGGTCGCGCTCCAGGCGGTTCAGGGTGTCCTCCCAGCGGGCCAGGACGTCCTTGGTCTGCTCGTCGACGTCCGCGCCGAACCGCTCCTCCACGTACTTGCGTGACAGCTCGTAGTACTCCATCTGGAGCTGGACCGCGGTGAGTGTGCGGCCGCTGCGCAGGGTGACCAGGCGCTTGAGCGACGGGTCGTGCGAGACCTGGTGGAGGGTGCGTACGGGCTGGTCGACGGCCAGGTCGACGGCGATGAAGCCGTCCTCGATCATGGAGAGGACCAGGGCCGTGGTGCCCAGCTTGAGGTAGGTGGAGATCTCCGAGAGGTTCGCGTCGCCGATGATCACGTGCAGGCGGCGGTACTTCTCGGCGTCGGCGTGCGGCTCGTCGCGCGTGTTGATGATCGGGCGCTTGAGCGTCGTCTCGAGGCCCACCTCGACCTCGAAGTAGTCGGCGCGCTGGCTCAGCTGGAAGCCGTGTTCGTGGCCGTCCTGGCCGATGCCCACGCGGCCGGCGCCGGCGAAGACCTGGCGGGAGACGAAGAACGGCGTGAGGTGGCGCACGATGTCCGAGAAAGCGGTTTCCCGCTTCATCAGATAGTTCTCGTGCATGCCGTAGGAGGCGCCCTTGTTGTCGGTGTTGTTCTTGTAGAGGTGGATCGGCTGGGCGCCGGGAAGCTGGGCCGCCCGCTCGGCGGCCTCGGCCATGATCCGCTCGCCGGCCTTGTCCCAGAGGACGGCGTCCCGGGGGTTGGTGACCTCGGGGGCGCTGTACTCGGGGTGTGCGTGGTCGACGTAGAGGCGCGCGCCGTTGGTCAGGATGACATTGGCGAGGCCGATGTCCTCGTCGGTGAGCTGGCTGGCGTCGGCGGCCTCGCGGGCGAGGTCGAAGCCTCGTGCGTCCCGCAGCGGGTTCTCCTCCTCGAAGTCCCAGCGGGCCCGGCGTGCCCGGTGCATCGCCGCCGCGTAGGCGTTGACGATCTGGGACGAGGTGAGCATGGCATTGGCATTGGGGTGGCCGGGGACGGAGATCCCGTACTCCGTCTCGATGCCCATTACTCGCCGTACGGTCATGCGGCCCTCCTTGCCCGGCGGCGTCCTCGGTCGGGGACGCTGCTCAAGTACCGCTGGCGCTCCGGTGCGTGTGCGGTGCCCGTCCCCGCACTGCGCGACTCGGCGGTACCGAAGAGCCTAGAACGCCTATGCGCTGGTGGGGAGATCATTTGCGTCATTGCCTGCTCCAGCCGTGGCCTGAAAAACAGTCGGCTGCGGGTACCCGGTGAGGGAACCCGCAGCCGCCCTGTCTTTTACAGGTACTGCCCGGTGTTCGCCACCGTGTCGATGGAGCGTCCGGTGTCCGCGCCCTGCTTTCCGGTGATGAGGGTGCGGATGTAGACGATCCGCTCGCCCTTCTTTCCGGAGATCCGGGCCCAGTCGTCGGGGTTGGTGGTGTTCGGCAGGTCCTCATTCTCCTTGAACTCGTCCACGCAGGCCTGGAGGAGGTGGGAGACGCGCAGACCCTTCTGGTTCTTCTCGAGGAAGTCCTTGATCGCCATCTTCTTGGCACGGCCAACGATGTTCTCGATCATGGCGCCGGAATTGAAGTCCTTGAAGTAAAGGACTTCCTTGTCACCGTTGGCGTAGGTGACCTCCAGGAAGCGGTTTTCCTCGGATTCTGCGTACATGTGTTCCACAGCCGTCTGAATCATGCTCTGGACGGTCGTGGTCCTGTCGCTGCCGTGCTCGCCGAGGTCGTCCGCGTGGAGCGGAAGACGTTCGGTGAGGTACTTGCCGAAGATGTCCTTGGCCGCCTCGGCGTCCGGACGCTCGATCTTGATCTTCACGTCGAGTCGGCCGGGCCGCAGGATGGCGGGGTCGATCATGTCCTCGCGGTTGGAGGCGCCGATCACGACCACGTTCTGCAGGCCTTCCACGCCGTCGATCTCGGCGAGCAGCTGCGGGACGATCGTGTTCTCGACGTCCGAGCTGACACCCGAGCCGCGGGTGCGGAAGAGGGACTCCATCTCGTCGAAGAAGACGATGACGGGGGTGCCCTCGCTGGCCTTCTCACGAGCACGCTGGAAGACGAGGCGGATCTGCCGCTCGGTCTCGCCGACGTACTTGTTCAGGAGCTCGGGGCCCTTGATGTTGAGGAAGAAGCTCTTGCCGGCGGCCACTCCGGTCACCTCGGCGACCTTCTTGGCCAGCGAGTTGGCGACGGCCTTGGCGATGAGCGTCTTACCGCATCCGGGAGGCCCGTAGAGCAGGACGCCCTTGGGGGGACGCAGCTCGTGCTCCTTGAACAGGTCCGGGTAGAGGTACGGAAGCTCGACCGCGTCGCGGATCGCCTCGATCTGGCCGCCCAGACCGCCGATCTGCTCGTAGCCGATGTCCGGGACCTCTTCGAGGACGAGTTCCTCGACCTCGCTCTTCGGTACGACTTCGTAGACGTAGCCGGACCTGGGTTCGAGCAGGAGGGCGTCGCCGGGACGGATGGTGACGTCCAGCAGCGGCTCGGCGAGCCGCACCACCCGTTCCTCGTCGGTGTGCCCGAGCACCAGGGCGCGCTCGCCGTCCTCGAGGATCTCCTTGAGGGTGACGATGTCCCCGACGCGCTCGAATTCCATGGCGTCGACCACGTTGAGCGCTTCGTTGAGCATTACTTCCTGGCCGCGCCGGAGCTCTTCGAGCTCGACGCTGGGGCTGACGTTCACCCGGAGCTTGCGGCCCCCGGTGAAGATGTCGGCGGTGCCGTCCTCGTTCGCCGTGAGGAAGACACCGAAGCCGGCCGGCGGCTGGGCGAGCCGGTCGACTTCCTCCTTGAGGGCCACGATCTGGTCGCGGGCCTCACGGAGCGTGTTGGCGAGTCGCTCGTTCTGGGCGGACACACCGGCCAGGTTGGTCTGCAGCTCGACGATCCGCTCTTCGAGAATCCTCGTGTGTCGCGGAGAGTCGGCGAGCTTACGTCGCAGGACGGCGATCTCCTGCTCAAGATAGGCAATCTGCCCGGCCGGGTCGTCGGACCCGCGTCCCGGGCGGATGCCGCGGTTCATGTCGTCGTCGTGGGCTGCCACGGTCCTCACCTCCTCCAAGGGGAGCTGGACGCTTCCAGACCCTACCTGGGTGGGTGTCGATTGAAACCCCTAGATCACAAAGACTGTCAAGGTGTGTCGTCGGTCACCCTGCGCTCTCCCTCGTGCCGTGTGAATACCCACTCAACGGGATTCAGAAGCCGAGTGTTCCAACGCCGGAGGGGTCAAAGTCTTCGAAGGGAGCGCGAGTTGTCCGACAGGCCCGAGCGAGGTGCCCGTCGCGCGGGTGTGCCGCGATCCGCACGGGGTGCCGGGCGGCCGGACGCGTTCTGGGCCCTTCCCGGGCGGTTACGGACGGGAGCGGGTGGGCACCCATCGCACACACTCCGAGAGGGGCCGGAGGTAGGGTCGAGGCGTTCCGTAACCGCTCAGGAGACCGCAGGAGACATGACCGTGCAGCAGGAGGCAGAAGTCGGCGGCGACACGCTCGAGGTCTGGATCGACCAGGACCTGTGCACCGGCGACGGCATCTGTGCCCAGTACGCGCCGGAGGTGTTCGAGCTGGACATCGACGGGCTGGCCTATGTGAAGGGTGCGGACGAGGAGCTGCTGCAGGACAAGGGGGCCACGACGCGCGTGCCGCTGCCGCTGCTGACCGATGTCGTGGACTCGGTGAAGGAGTGTCCCGGCGAGTGCATCCATGTGCGTCGTGTCGTGGACCAGGTCGAGGTGTACGGCCCGGACGCCGAGTGAGCGTCCGGACACGTTGCATCACCGGGCCCGCGCGCGGCGCTCAGACGCTGTGCGCCCCCGCCGGCGTGGAGCGTACGAACGCGCCGTTCTTCCACTGCCACTTCGCGCTGTCCTTCACGTCGGGGCAGCAACTGGGCACGTCGGCCGTGGAGTAGCCGAGGAGTGAGGCGAGGACGGCTCCGCCGCGCACGGCGACAGTGGTGACGGTCTGACGGTCCTTGGGGTCGACGAGGGTGGCCACCACCCGCGGACGCGCGGCGTCCTCGGCCTGGGTGAGGACGTAGACGCCGTCGGGCGGGGTTCCCATGGGTGCGTCGCAGTGGACGACCGCCACCGTTTCGGGGCGGCCGTCGCCGTCGAGGTCCCCGGTGGCCTTCTTCTGCACGAGGGCCTTGACCGGCCCGCAGTCGAGCGGGAAGTCGACGCCGGTGGCCGACGGGGGCGCGGCCGCGGCGGGAGCGGTCTTCGCTTCGGTGCCGGAGGCCTGGGCGGCCGTCGCCGAGCCCGGCTGGAGGAGTGAGGAGAGGGCCACGACACCGGCGAGTGCCGTCGCGGTGGCGAGCCAGTGGATCGGGCGGGTGTGCGTGTGTGCCAGTTCCGGGACGGCGGGTTGCTGCACTAGGAGCGTCTCCTGTGAAGGGCTGTGCCGGTGGGGTGGCCAGCATGGTGCCACACGTCACAGTGCGAGGGAACGGCGGGGGCGAGGTCGGGGCCGTTCTGGAGCAGACACGGGCGCGGGGGGCATCAGATCCGGCGTCAACAAAAAGACGCCGTGGTCGAGTTCCCGTTGTGTTCCGGGAACTCCACCACGGCGTGATGACGTTGACTGCGGCACAGGGCCGCCACGGCGGCCCGCGCCGCAAGGTCGGGGCCGCAGGGCCGGCTCAGCGGCCGGCGCCTCCGTCGGCGTTGGGGCCGCTGTAGTCCTCGCCGTAGGCGCCCTTGGCGGGGCGGCGGCGGCGCATGGGCGGTTCGACGCCGTCGGCGAGGCGACGGGCGGTCAGGAGGAAGCCGGTGTGGCCGATCATCCGGTGGTCCGGGCGGACAGCCAGGCCCTCGATGTGCCAGTTGCGGATCATCGACTCCCACGCGGTCGGCTCGTTGAAGCCGCCGATCTCGCGGATGGACTCGACGGTCCGGGCGAGCTGGGTGGTGGTGGCGACGTAGCAGCACAGGATGCCACCGGGCACGAGCGCCTTGGAGACGGCCTCCAGGCACTCCCAGGGGGCGAGCATGTCGAGGATGACCCGGTCGACTTCGGTGTCGCTCAGGTTGTCCTGGAGGTCGCCGACGGTGAGCTGCCAGGCGGGGTGCGGGCCGCCGAAGTAGCGCTCCACGTTCTGCTGGGCGATTTCGGCGAAGTCCTCGCGGCGCTCGTAGGAGTGCAGCATGCCCTGGTCGCCGATGGCGCGCAGCAGGAAGCTGCTGAGCGAGCCGGAGCCGACGCCGGCCTCGACGACGCGGGCGCCGGGGAAGATGTCGGCGAAGGCGAGGATCTGCCCCGCGTCCTTGGGGTAGACGACGGCTGCCCCGCGGGGCATGGACAGGACGTAGTCGGGGAGCAGGGGGCGCAGCGCGAGGTAGGCGACGTTCCCGGTGGTGCGGACGACGCTGCCCTCGGGAGCACCGATCAGTTCGTCGTGCGGGAAGGAACCCTTGTGGGTGTGGAAGTTCTTCCCGGCCTCGAGCGTGAACGTGTAGTGGCGGCCCTTGGGGTCGGTCAGCTGTACCTGGTCCCCGACCTTGAAGGGCCCGCGCCTGCGGGCGGCACCGGTCGGTTCGGACATGTGAACAGCCTACCGGGGTTTACGGGGGCCGCCGACCACGGGGACGGGCGGTCCTAGGACGGCCTGGCCATCGCTTTGACGAAGGCGCGCTCGACGTCGGCCGCGGACAGCACGCCGTAGATCTCGCCGGTCTCCTCGACCACCAGGTACTCGGTGGCGGGTGTGGCGCGCAGGGCGTCCAGGAGATCCTCGCCGGAGAGCTCCGCGGAGACACGCATGCCGTCCGTGAGGTCGTGGGCGAGGCTGCTGACGGGGACCCAGGGGCGGCGGTGTTCGGGTACGCCGACGATGGCGGCCTCGCGGACGAGGGAGACGGGTTCGCCGTGGGCATCGACGACGACCAGGGCGCGGGCTCCGGCGTCGTTGGCGCGGCGCAGGGCCTCGGAGAGGGGGGTGTCGGTCTCTACGGGGACCGCGCGGCGGGTGAGGGTGCGGGCGCGCAGGTCGGGGAGGTGTTCGCGCAGGCGGGCCATGCGCAGGCTGTTGCCGGCGCCGGTCCAGATGATCGCGGCGAGGATGGCGGCGAGCAGGGCGTCCATGACCGTGTCCATGCCGACGCTGTCCTCGGCGGCGGAGCCGAGGGCTCCGGACTGGGTCAGCAGCGGCAGTCCGATCAGGACGGAGACGGCGAGGGCGCGGCCGACCCAGGCGGCGGCGATGGTGCCGGCCATGGGCTTGCCGGTGATCTTCCAGACGACGGCGCGGAGCATGCGGCCGCCGTCGAGGGGGAGGCCGGGCAGGAGGTTGAAGGCGGCCACGATGAGGTTGGAGATCATCAGGCCGGCCAGCAGGACGCCGGGGACGGTGCCGGGCTCCACGGGCTGCATGGCGAGGTAGAAGAGGCCGGAGAGGACGAGGGAGAGCAGCGGGCCGACGAAGGCGAGCACGAACTCGCGGCCGGGGGTCTCGGCCTCCTTCTCGATCTCGGAGACGCCGCCGAAGAACTGGAGCTGGATGCGGCGGACGGGGAGCTTGAAGCGGAGGGCGGCGACCGTGTGGGCCAGCTCGTGGACGAGGACGGAGGCGTAGAAGGCGATCGCGAAGAAGAGGGAGACGAGGTAGCGCAGGGCGCCGAGTTCGGGCAGGACGCGGTCGAGTTGGCCGCCGAAGACCCAGGTGATCAGGATCGCGACGAGGAACCAGCTGGGCGCGACGTACACGGGGACCCCGAACGGCCGCCCCATCAGCAGCCCGCCGCGCGTGCTCTCCGGGGGCCGCGGGGGGCGCCTCTTGCTGCCGGAGTGCGCGTGGGGGTGGCCGGGGTGGGTGTCGGCGTGGTGCCCGGCGGGGCTTCCGGGCTGACCGGCGGTCGCACCGGGCACGGCCTCGGTCTCCGAGGGCTCGGCGGGGGTGTTCTTCTCGTGTGCGGGGTCCTCGGGCTCGTCGGGTGCCGTGCTCGCCGAGGGGGTACGGTGCTCGGTCGCGTCCGGTGTGGGTGCCGCACCGTAGCTGTGTTCCTCGGCGGCTTCGCCCGGGCTCTCCGTGGCGTCGGCCGCCGTGCCCTCGGGCTGTGCTGCCGCGCCCTCCGCCGGTCCGTTCACGGCGTCGGGGGTGGTCGAACCGTGGGGGTCCGCACCGTTGGATTCCGAGGGCGTGGTGTCGTCGTGCGGGGCCGGGTCGGGGCGTGTGGGGTCGGCGGCCCGGGCCGTGGGCCCTGCCTGCTGCTCGGCCGCCTCGTCGTTGCCCGGGCGCGGCTGCCCGCTCCCGCCGCTTTCCACCACGGTGTCCCCTCGTTCGCAGCGTGTTCCGCGCCTGCCGGGCGGAAGGTCTCTGGTCGATGGTATGCGGCCGTGGCGGCGCGTTCCGCCCCGGCACCCCCTGTGTTTCCCGTGCGGTCGTGGGTGTCACGGCCCGCGTCTGGGTCACTGTCAGTGGCGGGCCGTATGGTCTGTGGTCATGGAGACCAGCACCGAGGGCGTCGACCCGTCCCCCAGCGAAGGTGTCGTACCGGACCAGGCACAGGCCGTGGCGCCGAAGGCCGTCGCCAAAGCACCCGCCTCCCTCTCGCCCTCGCGTGCCAGTGACTTCATGCAGTGTCCCCTGCTGTACAGATTCCGGGTGATCGACCGGCTGCCGGAGAAGCCGAGTGAGGCGGCGACCAGGGGCACCCTGGTGCACGCGGTCCTCGAGCGGCTCTTCGACGCCCCGGCGGCCGAGCGCACGGCGCCGCGCGCCAAGTCGCTGATCCCAGGTCAGTGGGACCGGTTGCGGGAGAGCCGGCCGGAGGTGGTGGAGCTGTTCGCCGACGATCCGGAGGGCGAGCGGCTGGCGCGCTGGCTGGGCGAGGCGGAGCTGCTCGTGGAGCGCTGGTTCACCCTTGAGGACCCCACGCGGCTGGAGCCCGCCGAGCGGGAGCTGTTCATCGAGGCCGAGCTGGAGTCCGGGCTGACGCTGCGCGGGATCATCGACCGCGTCGACGTGGCACCCACCGGTGAGGTGCGGATCGTCGACTACAAGACGGGCAAGGCGCCGAGGCCGCAGTACGCGGAGGGCGCCCTGTTCCAGATGAAGTTCTACGCCCTCGTCGTCTGGCGGCTGAAGCAGGTGGTCCCGCGCCGGCTCCAGCTCGTCTATCTCGGCAGTGGTGATGTGCTGACGTACGACCCGGTCATCGCCGACCTGGAGCGGGTGGAGCGCAAACTGCTCGCGCTGTGGGAGGCGATTCGGCTGGCCACGGAGACAGGTGAATGGCGGCCGCGGCCCACGAAGCTGTGCGGCTGGTGCGACCACCAGGCGCACTGCCCGGAGTTCGGCGGCACTCCCCCGCCGTATCCGCTGCCCCTGCAGGTGAGGGCGGCCGAGTCCGGCGAGGTGACGCAGGGCAGAATGGGGCCGGACTAGCGAAGGAGACTTACGTGGCCATCCGCGTCCTACTGGTCGACGACCAACCGCTGCTGCGTACGGGCTTCCGGATGATCCTGGAGGCCGAGCAGGACATCGCGGTGGTGGGCGAGGCCGGAGACGGCCTTCAGGCACTCGACCAGGTGCGGGCCCTTCAGCCCGATGTGGTTCTGATGGACATCCGCATGCCGCGGATGGACGGTGTGGAGGCGACCCGGCAGATCACCGGGCCGGGGCGGGACGGCCCGGCGAAGGTGCTGGTGCTGACGACGTTCGACCTCGACGAGTACGTGGTGGAGGCGCTGCGCGCCGGCGCCAGCGGCTTCCTGCTGAAGGACGCGCCTGCCAACGAGCTGGTGCAGGCGATCCGGGTGGTGGCCGCCGGTGAGGCGCTGCTCGCGCCGAGCATCACGAGGCGGCTGCTCGACAAGTACGCCACGCATCTACCCTCGGGCGACGAGCCGGTGCCGGACACCCTGCACACGCTGACCGACCGTGAGGTGGAGGTGCTGAAGCTGGTGGCGCGCGGGTTGTCGAACGCGGAGATCGCCGCCGACCTGTTCGTCAGTGAGACGACCGTCAAGACGCACGTGGGTCACGTCCTGACCAAGCTGGGGCTGCGCGACCGGGTGCAGGCCGCGGTGTACGCGTACGAGAGCGGTCTGGTGCGCCCCGGGGCGCAGTAGCGGACGTTCGGCCGGCCTACGGCTGTTGGACATGCGTAGGGCGCCCCCTCCATCACAGGGGGCGCCCTACGTGTGTCCATCGATCCGTCGTCGATCCGTCGTGGATCAGGCGCGGATCAGTCGTCGCTCTTGCTGAGTTCCCAGAACCGGAAGACGGTCGAGGCGTCGAGGCAGTACTGCAGGCCGTAGACGTTGTCGCGGACGACCGCGTACTGCTTGGCCTGCCAGACCGGCAGGACGGGCAGCTGGTCGGCGACGATGTCCTGGAGCCGGCCGAAGTCCCCGTCGGTGTTGGCGCGTTCGCTCTGGGCGGCGGTGCGGGGGATGAGGGTGTCGGTGATGGTGCTGTTGGCGTAGTTGTTGCTCAGCACGTTGCCCTCGCCGAAGAAGGGGGCGGTGAAGTTGTCGGCGTCGGGGTAGTCGGGCACCCAGCCCTTGACGTACACGCCGTACTTGCCGGCCTCGATGTCCTTCTCGTACTGGCCGTAGGCGACGGACTTCACGTCGGCGTCGAACAGGCCGCTGGCGTTGAGCTGGCCGGCTATGGCCTTGAGTTCCTGGTCGGTGGCGGGGCCGTAGCGGGAGGGGGTCGACCAGAGGGTGAGCTTGACCTTGCCGTTGACGCCCTCGTCCTTGAGCGCGGCGGCGGCCTTGGCCTTGGAGGGGCTGGCGCCGTAGCGGTCGAAGAAGGCGGTGTTGTGGCCGGCGATACCGGCCGGGATGATCGAGTACAGCGGGGTCGCGGTGCCCTGGTAGACGTTCTTGATGAGGGCGTCGCGGTCGATCAGGTATGCGATGGCTTTGCGGACGCCGAGCTTGCCGGCGACCGGGTGGTCCACGTTGAAGACCAGGTGCTGGACCTCGGCGCTGGTGCCTTCGACGGCCTCGACGCCCGAGTCGGGGTCGCCCTCCTGGATGTCGGTGACGTCGCCCGCGGTGAGACCGCGGTAGGCGATGTCGACCTTGTCGTCGAGGAGGGCCTGCTTCAGGGCGGACTGGTCGCCGTGGAAGAACTTCAGCGTGACGCCGGAGTTCTTCACCTCGGCGGTTCCCTTGTAGTTCTCGTTGACCGAGAAGACGGCCTCGTCGTCGCCGAAGGAGTCCAGCTTGTACGGGCCGGAGCCGACGGCATCGCCGTCCTTGCGCAGCCCGTCGGCGTCGTACTGCCCGTGGTCGACGATGGAGCCGGCGCCGGAGGCGAGCTTGCTGGGGAAGGTGGCGTCGGGGACCTTCAGCTTGAAGACGACCGTCTTGTCGTCCGGCGTCTCGACCTCGTCGAGCATGGGGAACATGATCGCCGGGCCGGCCTCGTCGTTGATCTTCAGCATGCGGTCGAACGAGAACTTCACGTCCTCGGACGTGAGGGAGTCACCGTTGCTGAACTTCAGCCCGTCCTTCAGCGTGCACGAGTACTCCTTGGTCTCGGTGTCCGTGAAGGAGCACTCCTCGGCGGCCTCCGGCTGCGGCTCGGTGCCTCCGTTGGGGAAGCTGAGGAGCGACTGGAAGACGTTGTTGAACAACAGCCAGGAGCCGGGGTCGTACCCGGAGGCGGGGTCGGTGGCCAGGACGTCGTCCGACATCCCCATCACCACCGTGGAGCCGTTGCCCCCGTTGTCGCCGCTGTTCGTGCCGCATCCGGCCAACAGGCCGGAGGCCAGCCCTGCCGTGATCGGCAGGACCAGCCACTGGTTGCGCATCTTCACTTGGGTGTGCCTTGTCGTCGGGTTCTCGTCACCCCGGGGTCGTGGTCATGGGCCCCGGGCACTATCGGGAGTGTCAGCCGCTCACACCGCGGCCGAGCTCCCACAGCTGAAGTGTGGAGGCGGAGTTGAGCGCGTACGCCGTGCCCGTGATGTCGTCGCGGGCGGCGACGTACTGCTTGCCCTGCCACAGGGGCAGTACGGGAACGTCCTGGGCGACGGCGTCCTGAATTTCCGTCAGGGTGCCGGCGGCGGCGAGGCGGTCGGCCTCGCGGCGGGACTCCGGAATCAGGGTGTTGATGATCCGGCTGTCCGTGTACGGCGACTTGAGGAAGTTGTCCTTGTCGAGGAAGGGGGCGAGGAAGTTGTCGGCGTCGGGGAAGTCGGGGAACCAACCCATGCCGTACACCGCGTACTCGCCCTTGCGCTCCGCCGGGACGTAGGTGTCCCAGGGGGTGCCCTTGATGGTGACGTCGAAGAGGCCGCTGTCGTTGAGCTGCTTCTGCAGGATCTGGAACTCCTGCTTGGTGGCCGGGCCGTAGTGGTCGGTCGTGTAGTTCAGCGTCAGCTTCACCGGGGTGGTGACGCCGGCCTTCTGCAGCAGCGACCCGGCCTTGGCGGCGCTGGGGTCGCCGTACTTGTTGAAGAACGAGTTGGAGTGGCCGGTGACGGAGGCCGGGACCAGCGAGTACAGCGGCTCGGCCTGGGTGCCGTACACCTGGGAGACCAGTTCGCTGCGGTTGACGACCTGGGCCATGGCCTGGCGGACGGCCTTGGTCTTCACGGCAGGGGCGTCGGTGTTGAAGCCCAGGTAGCGGATCTCGAGGCCGTCCAGCTCGACCATGTCGACGTCGCCGGAGTTGTTGGTCAGCTTCTTGATCTGCTCCGGCGACATGGTGCGGGACATGACGTCGATGTCACCCTTTTCCAGGGCGGCGCCCATGGCGTCGGCATCGGCGTAGGAGACCATGTCGACCTCGTCGTTGTTCACCTTCAGCGTCCCCTTGTAGTCGGGGTTCTTGGTGAACACCCCCTTGACCATCTCGTCGTCCTTGGTCTCGGCCTTGAGGGTGTACGGGCCGGAACCGTCCACGGCGAAGCCGTCGCGCAGCTTGCCCTTGTCGTAGTCGTCGGGGTTGACGATGCCGGCGACCGGGGTGGACAGCTTGAACGGGAAGGTGGCGTCCGCGGTCTTCAGGTGGAAGATGACGTCGCGGTCGCCCTTGGTCTCGACGGTGTCGATGGTGGACAGCAGCGCGAACACGCCGGAGTCGGCCTTGATGGCGCGGGCGCGGTCGATGGAGAACTTCACGTCCTCGGCGGTGACGGCGTCTCCGTTGGAGAACTTCAGGTTCGGGCGCAGCTTGCACTCGTAGCGCTCGTTGCCGCTGTCGGTGAAGACGCAGCTCTCGGCGGCCTCCGGGACCGGGTCGCCCTCGCCCTTGGGCTGGATCATCAGGGTCTGCACGGTCTGGCGCAGGATGTTCCAGGTGCCGACGTCGTAGGCGTAGGCGGGGTCGAGGGGGGCGGGGACGTCCTTGGTGGCGATGAACCGGTCCGTGGTGCCCACCATGATGGCGTCGCCGCCGCCACTCCCGCTGTCGGACCCTCCGCAGGCGGCGAGCACGGGCGCGATCAGGCCGACGACGGCCGGCAGCACCAGGGTCTTGCGGTTCATGCTCGAGTTTCTCCAGAGTCGAATCCGTGTACCCGGCATGCATGGGTGGTGCGGCGGATCACGGGGGTGGGGCGATGTTCTCGCGACGAGATTAGTCCGCACCTGCACGAGGGCCCGCAGTCAGCGGAGTTGAGCGCCCATCACACAGCGAAACCGGGCGTGGACGCACCGAAAACCCGACAGGGGAAGGATTCGTGCACGCTCCCACCAATCGGGACACAAGGGCGCGTCAGGTCCCCCCGAACGGGGGTGCAAAGCACATGCACAACCTCGTGTCGACCCCCTACGAAGTGACGAAGGTCACACTCTCAAAAGAGGTCACCCCGCCTGGAATTCGATCGCCCCAGGGCCGTTAATTCCCCTGGTCGGATGCGCGTCGAATTCCCAGGCTATCGCCTCCGCACGCTGGGTGAACACCCGGCGCATTTCTGTCATCAGAGGGACAACAACCCGCGCAGAAATGTCAGGTCGACCTCTTCCAGCGAGGTCACGACGGTGCGTCGGGCGGCCGGTGCGATGGGCGCGACCGACGGCACGGCCACGACATGGCAGCCCGCCGCCTCCGCCGAGGCGACACCGGTCGCGGTGTCCTCGACCACCGCGCATCTCGCCGGATCCACACCGAGCCCGGAGGCGGCGAACAGGTAGGGGTCGGGGTGCGGCTTGGTGCGGGGCACCTCGTCACCGGCCACGCTCAGGGCGAAGTACTGGGGGCCGAGCGAGGTCAGGACGCGGTCGATGATGCGCCGGTGCGAGGCCGAGACCAGGGCCGTGGGGATCTCGTACGCGGCGAGCTCGGCCAGCAGCCGGGCGGCTCCGGGCATCAGCGGCAGGGCCCGTGCGATGCGCTTCTCGAAGCCCTGGTTCAGCAGGACCGTGAGCTCGCCGAGGGTGATGTCGGCGCCGGTGGCCTCGATGAGGAAACCCGCGCTGCGGGTCATGGGGCCGCCGACCACGACATGACGCCAGGACTCGTCCAGGGCGTGCCCCAGACCGGCGAAGATCTCGCACTCGACGTCCCACCAGAAGCCCTCGGTGTCCACGAGGGTGCCGTCCATGTCCAGGAGCACGGCCTGAAGCGCGGAGCCTTCGGCCGTACGGGTTCCGAGTGCGGGGACCGTACTGGTCATCCACGTACCTCCTTGGGGGACGAGCAGGCCGGTTCCCGCGCGGGAAACCGGCCTGCAGTGGACCGACCAGTGTACGACTTATCGGATCAGCGTGCTCTGTGAGACGCGCTGCACCGGGCGGGGCGCCACACCACTCCCCGGTGTCACCGTGCGTTGAAGTACTTCGCCTCCGGGTGGTGGATCACGATGGCGTCGGTGGACTGCTCGGGGTGGAGCTGGAACTCCTCCGACAGGTGGACGCCGATCCGCTCGGGCTGGAGGAGTTCGGCGATCTTGGCGCGGTCCTCCAGGTTCGGGCAGGCGCCATAGCCCAGGGAGAAGCGGGCGCCGCGGTACTTCAGCTCGAACATGCCCTCGATCTCCGTCGGGTCCTCGCCCGCGAAGCCGAGCTCCGAACGGACCCTCGCGTGCCAGTACTCGGCGAGGGCCTCCGCCAGCTGCACGGACAGGCCGTGCAGCTCGAGGTAGTCGCGGTAGGAGTTCGACTCGAAGAGGCGGGCGGTCTCCTCGCCGATGCGCGAGCCGACGGTGACGACCTGGAGGCCGACGACGTCCGTCTCCCCCGACTCCTCCGGGCGGAAGAAGTCGGCGAGGCAGAGACGGCGGCCGCGGCGCTGGCGCGGGAAGGTGAACCGGGTGCGCTCGTTGCCGCGTTCGTCCAGGAGGATCAGGTCGTCGTCCTTGGACACGCAGGGGAAGTAGCCGTGGACCACGGCGGCCTCGAGGAGGTTCTCGGTCTGGAGCCTGTCCAGCAGGCCGCGCAGCCGGGGCCGGCCTTCGCTCTCGACCAGTTCCTCGTACGACGGCCCCTCGCCGGTGCGGGTCTGCTTCAGGCCCCACTGGCCCTTGAACAGGGCGCCCTCGTCGAGCCAGCTCGCGTATTCCTTGAGCGGGATGCCCTTGACGACGCGGGTGCCCCAGAACGGCGGGGTGGGCAGCGGATTGTCGGTGGCGACGTCGGACCGGACGTGCCCCTCGTCCGGCCGCTCCTCGACCTCCACGGCGGCCGCACGGACCCGGCGCTGCTTCAGCTCCGGCAGCTTCGCGCCCGGCACGCCCCGCTTGACACCGATCAGGGCGTCCATGAGGCGCAGGCCCTCGAAGGCGTCGCGGGCGTAGCGGACCTCGCCCTCGTAGATCTCGTGCAGGTCCTGCTCGACGTAGGCCCGGGTCAGGGCCGCGCCGCCGAGGATGACGGGGAAGTTCGCCGCCAGGCCGCGCTGGTTCAGCTCCTCCAGGTTCTCCTTCATGATCACCGTGGACTTGACCAGGAGTCCCGACATGCCGATGACGTCGGCGCGGTGCTCCTCGGCGGCGTCCAGGATCGCGGAGACCGGCTGCTTGATGCCCAGGTTGACGACGTTGTAGCCGTTGTTGGACAGGATGATGTCGACGAGGTTCTTGCCGATGTCGTGGACGTCGCCGCGGACGGTGGCCAGGACGATGGTGCCCTTGCCGGCCTCGTCGCCCTCGACCTTCTCCATGTGCGGTTCGAGGTGGGCGACCGCGGTCTTCATCACCTCGGCGGACTGCAGGACGAACGGCAGCTGCATCTGGCCGGAGCCGAACAGCTCACCGACGACCTTCATGCCGTCCAGCAGGGTCTCGTTGACGATGTCGAGGGCGGAGCGTTCCCGCAGCGCCTCGTCGAGGTCGGCCTCCAGGCCGTTGCGCTCGCCGTCGATGATGCGGCGCTTGAGGCGCTCGTCCAGCGGCAGCGCGGCCAGTTCCTCGGCCTTGCCGGCCTTCAGGGACTTGGCGGTGGCGCCCTCGAAGAGCTGCATGAGCTTCTGGAGGGGGTCGTACCCCTCGGACCTGCGGTCGTGGATCAGGTCGAGGGCCGTGCGGACCTCTTCCTCGCTGAAGCGGGCGATCGGGAGGATCTTCGACGCGTGGACGATCGCCGAGTCCAGGCCCGCCTTGACGCACTCGTCGAGGAAGACGGAGTTGAGCAGGATGCGGGCGGCCGGGTTGAGGCCGAAGGAGATGTTCGACAGGCCCAGGGTGGTCTGCACGTCCGGGTGGCGCCGCTTGAGCTCGCGGATCGCCTCGATGGTGGAGATGCCGTCCCCGCGGGACTCCTCCTGGCCGGTGCAGATGGTGAAGGTCAGGCAGTCGATGAGGATGTCCGACTCGTGGATGCCCCAGTTGCCGGTAAGGTCGTCGATGAGCCGTTCGGCGATCTCGACCTTCTTCTCGGCCGTGCGGGCCTGGCCCTCCTCGTCGATGGTCAGCGCGATCAGCGCGGCGCCGTGCTCCTGGGCCAGTCGGGTGACCTTCGCGAACCGTGACTCGGGGCCGTCGCCGTCCTCGTAGTTCACGGAGTTGATCACCGCGCGGCCGCCGAGCTTCTCCAGACCCGCCTGGATGACGTCGACCTCGGTGGAGTCCAGGACGACCGGCAGGGTGGAGGCGGTGGCGAGGCGGCCGGCCAGTTCCTCCATGTCGGCGACGCCGTTACGGCCGACGTAGTCCACGCAGAGGTCCAGCATGTGGGCGCCCTCGCGGATCTGCTCGCGGGCGATCTCCACGCAGTCGTCCCAGCGGGCCTCCAGCATGGCCTCGCGGAACTTCTTCGAGCCGTTGGCGTTGGTGCGCTCGCCGATGGCCAGGTACGACGTGTCCTGACGGAAGGACACCGACTGGTAGAGGGAGGCCGCGCCGGGCTCGGGCCGGGGGTTGCGCTCGACGGGCGTGAGGTCGCGGACCCGGTCGACGACCTGGCGCAGGTGCTCGGGGGTCGTACCGCAGCAGCCGCCGATGAGGGACAGGCCGTAGTCGCGGACGAAGTTCTCCTGCGCGTCCGCCAGGCCCTCGGCGTCGAGCGGGAAGTGGGCGCCGTCCTTGGTGAGGATGGGCAGGCCCGCGTTCGGCATGCACAGCAGCGGGATGCGGGAGTGGCGCGTGAGATAGCGCAGGTGCTCGCTCATCTCGGCCGGGCCGGTGGAACAGTTCAGGCCGATCATGTCGATGCCGAGCGGCTCGAGCGCGGTGAGCGCGGCGCCGATCTCGGAGCCGAGCAGCATGGTGCCGGTGGTCTCGAACGCCATCGAGACCAGCAGGGGCACCTGGGTGCCGGTCGCCTCCAGCGCGCGGCGGGCGCCCAGGACGGAGGCCTTGGTCTGGAGCAGGTCCTGGGTGGTCTCGACGATCAGGGCGTCGGCGCCGCCGGCGAGCAGACCCTCGGCGTTGGCCTGGAAGCCGTCGCGGATCGTGCCGTACGGGACGTGACCGAGGGTGGGCAGCTTGGTGCCGGGGCCGATGGAGCCGAGGACCCAGCGCTGCCGTCCGTCGCGGGCGCCGTACGCGTCCGCGGTCTCGCGGGCGATACGCGCACCGGACTCGGACAGTTCGAACACGCGGTCGGCGATGTCGTACTCGGCCATGGCCGCGTGGTTGGCGCCGAAGGTATTGGTCTCGACGCAGTCCACACCGGCGTCGAAGTACGCCTCGTGGACGGAGCGGACGATGTCCGGGCGGGTGACGTTCAGGATCTCGTTGCAGCCCTCGAGGTTCTCGAAGTCCTCGAGGGTGGGCTCCTGCTCCTGGAGCATGGTGCCCATCGCTCCATCGGCTACGACCACACGGGTGGCCAGCGCCTCGCGGAGCGCGGACACGCGGGCCCGGCTGTCGGCGGAAGGGGTCGGCGGCACTGAGGCCATGAAGGGGCTCCCTTTGATGCGACGGCTGTCGGCTTTGCGCGTTCCCCCGACGAGCCCGCACAGAGCTCACCCGAGGAGGGCGCACGCCGCCAGGGTAGCCGGGACGGTGGGCTTATGGTCGGGGCGTCCACGGGACGGACGAGGCTGGCGGCCGGGCCACGTCCGGGGTCAGGCTCGGGCCACCCCCTGGGGTCAGGCTCGGGCCACCGCCGGATCGCTTCCGGAAGACGCGTGGTGGAACACGTATTGACCGACCATTAGCGGGAGGTCGGCATGGACCGGTAGTGTTCGACATTGCCGAACGACGGCAGCGCTGTCGCGCTGTGGGCAGTGAAAGCGGTCGATGGGGACGGAGGCAGGACGGCGATGGCACGGAACATCCAGTCGCTCGAACGGGCGGCCGCGATGCTGCGGCTGCTCGCGGGCGGTGAGCGGCGACTCGGCCTCTCGGACATCGCCTCGTCGCTGGGACTGGCCAAGGGCACCGCCCACGGCATTCTTCGCACCCTGCAGCAGGAGGGCTTCGTCGAGCAGGACGACGCCTCCGGGCGCTACCAGCTGGGTGCGGAGCTGCTGCGCCTGGGCACCACCTATCTCGACGTCCACGAGTTGCGGGCACGGGCCCTGGTGTGGACGGACGACCTGGCCCGCTCCAGCGGGGAGAGCGTCCATCTGGGTGTGCTGCACCAGCAGGGCGTGCTGGTCGTGCACCACGTCTTCCGCCCCGACGACAGCCGGCAGGTCCTGGAGATCGGGGCCATGCAGCCGCTGCACTCCACCGCCCTGGGCAAGGTGCTGTCGGCCTACGACCCCGTCGCGCACAGCGAGGCCCTGGAGGCCGACCGCAAACCCTTCACGGACCGCACGGTGTGCGAGCCGGAGGCGTTCGAGCAGCTCCTCGACATCACGCGCGCGCGTGGGTACGCCGCCGACGTCGAGGAGACCTGGGAGGGCGTCGCCTCCATCGCCGCCCCCATCCACGACCGACGCCGCATGCCGGTCGGCGCGGTCGACATCACCGGCGCGGTCGAACGCATCTGCCGGGACGGGGAGCTCCGCCCCGAGCTCATCGCAGCGGTCCGCGACTGCGCCCGCGCGGTCTCCCGCGACCTCGGCGCCGGACGGTTCTGAGGCAGCGCGCAGCAGCACACCAGCAGGCCGGGACGCCGTCATGGCGTACCCGGCCTCAGTCGTCGGCGCCGCTTCGCCCTCCGGAGACCCGGCTCGCCGCCCGGCGCTCCTGCCTGGGGAGATCGATAACCCACGGGCGATCAGTAACGATCAGGTTTTCGATAACAGAACTCTTGACGCACGTGTGACGCCGGGACAAGACTCCCGTCCATCGGTCGGCATTGTCGAACACCTACCGGCAATACGCGCTAGAGTGTGACAACGCCAAGGACCGACATCGCTCTCACCCCCGAGGGCGCGGAACCCCCGGTGGGACCCGGGGTTCGGCTTCCCCTGGACGAAGGACAAAGGAGTCGCGGGTGTCCAGCTCCGACATCTTCATCGGCGAGACCATCGGTACCGCCATACTCATCCTGCTCGGCGGCGGCGTCTGCGCCGCCGTCACGCTGAAGGCCTCCAAGGCCCGCAACGCCGGCTGGCTCGCCATCACCTTCGGGTGGGGCTTCGCAGTGCTCACGGCGGTCTACACCTCGGCGCCGCTGTCCGGCGCCCACCTCAACCCGGCCGTGACCGTCGCGCTCGCCATCAAGGACAGTGACTGGAGCAACGTTCCGACGTACTTCGCGGGACAGCTGCTCGGCGCCATGATCGGTGCGGCCCTGGTCTGGGTCGCCTACTACGGCCAGTTCCACGCGCACCTCACCGACAAGGAGATCGTCGGCGGCCCGGGTGCGCAGGCCACGGCGGCCAAGGCCGTCGAGGCCCAGGAGAAGGGCGCCGGCCCGGTCCTGGGCATCTTCTCCACCGGCCCGGAGATCCGGGTCGTCTGGCAGAACCTCGCCACGGAGATCATCGGCACGATCGTGCTGGTGCTCGCCATCCTCACGCAGGGCCTCAACGACAAGGGCAACGGCCTGGGCACCCTGGGCGCCCTGGTCACCGCACTCGTCGTCGTCTCGATCGGTCTGTCCCTCGGTGGCCCGACCGGCTACGCGATCAACCCGGCCCGTGACCTCGGTCCGCGTATCGTGCACGCGCTCCTGCCCCTGCCCAACAAGGGCGGCTCCGACTGGGGCTACGCCTGGATCCCGGTGGTCGGTCCGCTGATCGGCGGCGCGATCGCTGCAGGCATCTACAACGTCGCATTCGCTTAAAAGGGCCCCGGGCTCGTCGTCCGCCGAGCCCGGCTCAGGGAACTTCACAGCACGCGCCGTACGTAAAGCCCCATAACCACGGATTTCAGGAGCTCACAGTGACCGACGCCCACACCGCCGGCCCCTTCATCGCAGCCATCGACCAGGGCACCACCTCCTCCCGCTGCATCGTCTTCGACCGCGACGGCCGCATCGTCTCCGTCGACCAGAAGGAGCACGAGCAGATCTTCCCGAAGCCGGGCTGGGTGGAGCACAACGCCAACGAGATCTGGACGAACGTCCAGGAGGTCGTGGCCGGTGCCATCGCCAAGGCCGGCATCACCCGCGACGACATCAAGGCCATCGGCATCACCAACCAGCGCGAGACCACGCTGCTCTGGGACAAGAACACCGGTGAGCCCGTCCACAACGCCATCGTCTGGCAGGACACCCGCACCGACGCCCTGTGCAAGGAGCTCGGCCGCAACGTCGGCCAGGACCGCTTCCGCCGCGAGACCGGCCTGCCGCTGGCCTCGTACTTCGCAGGGCCCAAGGCCCGCTGGCTGCTCGACAACGTCGAGGGCCTGCGCGAGCGCGCCGAGGCGGGCGACATCCTCTTCGGCACCATGGACACCTGGGTCATCTGGAACCTGACGGGCGGTGTCAACGGCGGCAAGCACTACACCGACGTCACCAACGCCTCCCGCACCATGCTGATGAACCTGCACACGCTGGAGTGGGACGAGAAGATCGCCGAGTCCATCGGCGTCCCGCTGTCGATGCTCCCGGAGATCCGCTCCTCCGCCGAGGTGTACGGCGAGATCACCGGCGGCAAGCTCGGTGACCTGCTCGGCGGCATCCCGGTCGCCTCCGCGCTCGGCGACCAGCAGGCGGCCCTGTTCGGCCAGACCTGTTTCGCCGAGGGCGAGGCCAAGTCCACGTACGGCACCGGCACGTTCATGCTGATGAACACCGGCGAGAAGATCATCAACTCCTACAGCGGCCTGCTGACCACCGTGGGCTACCGGATCGGCGACGAGACGCCGGTCTACGCCCTGGAGGGCTCGATCGCCGTCACCGGTTCGCTGGTGCAGTGGATGCGCGACCAGATGGGCCTGATCTCCACCGCCGCCGAGATCGAGACGCTGGCGCTCTCGGTCGAGGACAACGGCGGCGCCTACTTCGTGCCGGCCTTCTCCGGCCTGTTCGCCCCGTACTGGCGCTCCGACGCCCGCGGTGTGATCGCCGGCCTCACCCGGTACGTCACCAAGGCGCACCTCGCGCGCGCCGTCCTGGAGGCCACGGCCTGGCAGACCCGTGAGATCACCGACGCCATGACGAAGGACTCCGGCGTCGAGCTCTCCGCGCTCAAGGTCGACGGCGGCATGACCTCCAACAACCTGCTGATGCAGACCCTCTCGGACTTCCTGGACGCACCCGTGGTGCGCCCGATGGTCGCCGAGACGACCTGCCTCGGTGCCGCCTACGCCGCCGGTCTCGCCGTCGGCTTCTGGACCAGCACCGACGACCTGCGCGCCAACTGGCGCCGGGCCGCCGAGTGGACACCCCGCATGGACGCGGACACCCGCGACCGTGAGTACAAGAGCTGGCTCAAGGCCGTCGAGCGGACCATGGGCTGGCTCGAGGACGAGGAGTAAGAAACCGCATGACCAGTCAGTCCACCCTGCAGTCCGTGCCTGCCCTGGGGACCCACCCGGCGTCCGGCTCCAACCCGAGCCGCGCCGAGACCCGGGAGCAGCTTTCCAGGGCGTCGTACGACCTTCTCGTGATCGGCGGCGGCATCCTGGGCATCTCCACCGCCTGGCACGCCGCGCAGTCCGGCCTCAGGGTGGCCCTGGTCGACGCCGGCGACTTCGCCGGTGCCACCTCCTCCGCCTCCTCCAAGCTGCTCCACGGCGGTCTGCGCTACCTGCAGACCGGCGCGGTGAAGCTGGTGGCGGAGAACCACTTCGAGCGCCGTGCGGTCTCCCGCCAGGTGGCCCCCCACCTGGCGAACCCGCTCACGTTCTACCTCCCCGTGTACAAGGGCGGGCCGCACGGCGCGGCGAAGCTCGGGGCGGGCGTCTTCGCCTACTCCGCGCTGTCGGCGTTCGGTGACGGTGTCGGACACCTGCTCTCGCCGGCCAAGGCGGCGCAGGACGTGCCGGAGCTGCGCACCGACAACCTCAAGGCCGTGGCCGTCTACGGCGACGACCAGATGAACGACGCCCGTATGGCGCTGATGACGGTCCGCGCGGCGGTCGACGCGGGCGCGGTGGTCCTCAACCACGCCGAGGTGAGCGGTCTGCGCTTCACCAACGGCCGGGTGACGGGCGCCGACCTCAAGGACCGCACGTCCGGCGACGAGTTCGGCGTGAACGCCCGTCTCGTCCTGAACGCGACCGGCCCGTGGGTCGACCACCTGCGCCGGATGGAGGACCCGAACGCGGCGCCGTCGATCCGGCTGTCGAAGGGCGCGCACCTGGTCCTGAAGCGGACGTCCCCGTGGCGGGCCGCCCTCGCCACCCCCATCGACAAGTACCGCATCACCTTCGCCCTCCCCTGGGAGGACATGCTGCTGCTCGGCACGACCGACGAGGAGTACGAGGGCGACCCGGCGGACGTCGCGGTCACCGAGAAGGACACGGCCCAGATACTCGACGAGGCCGCGTTCTCCATCCGCGACCAGCAGCTCGACCGTGACCTGATCACATACGCCTTCGCGGGGCTGCGGGTGCTTCCGGGCGGGCCCGGCAACACGGCGAAGGCCAAGCGCGAAACGGTGGTCACGGAGGGCCGCGGCGGCATGCTGTCCGTCGCGGGCGGCAAGTGGACGACCTTCCGGCACATCGGCCGCACGGTGATGCAGAAGCTGGAGTCGCTGCCGGGCCACCCGCTGGGCGACGACTTCGAGCCGATCTCCTCGCTGCCGAAGAAGCTGCCGCTGCCGGGTGTCGCCAACCCGCGCGCGGTCGCCCACCGGCTGCTGGTCGACGGCCCGGCGCCCGGCCCGCGCATGGCGGCCGACACCGCCAGGCACCTGGCCACGCATTACGGTTCGCTGGCCTTCGACATCGCCCGCCTCGCCAACGACAACCCGGAGCTGGGCGAGCGCGTCCACCCCGACGCTCCCGAGATCTGGGCCCAGGTCGTCTACGCCCGGGACAACGAGTGGGCCGAGACGCCGGACGACGTGCTGCGCCGCCGTACGACGCTGACGATCCGGGGCCTGGCCACGGACGAGGTCCGCTCGAAGGTCCAGGACCTGCTCGACAAGAAGTAGACCTCGGCGTCGGCCCTCTCCCCCGACCAGGGCCGACACCACCGAGGAACGGCCCCCTCCGCACCGGGGCCGGGCCCACGAAGGGGGCGGCTCCCGCCGACGGAGCCGCCCCTTTCGCATGCGGTCGTTGTCAGTGGCGGGTGCTTCCATGGACGCATGAACATCGATCGGGCCGCCCTCGAGGATCTCGCCGCCTTGCGGGCGGCGTTCACCGTGGACGACGGCGGCGCCTCCGCCCTGGGCTGGGAGACGGTGCGTGCCTTCGAGGCGGAACACGGGGTCGTGCTGCCGGAGCCGTACCGGACGTTCGTGGCGGAGATGTCGGACGGCTCGTTCCGGGGACCGCCGTCATACGGCCTCGTGGGTCTGACCGAACTGCCCTCCGACTGGAATGACGACGGGGAGGAGCGCGACCTGGCAAAGCCGTTCCCGCTCACGCAGTCGTGGCTGTGGGAGGAGGACGACGGGCCGTACGACGACCCCGAGACCGTCATCGACCAGGTACTCAACCACGGTTCGATCGTGCTGGGGACGGACGGGTGCGCCATGAACTGGCACCTCGTCGTCACCGGCCCCCAGCGGGGACAGATCTGGCACGTGACCGACGTGGGCGCCATGCCGTTCGGCGCGGAGTTCGGGTTCACGACCGCCGCGCGCGGCTTCGCCGGCTGGGTCGCCCACTGGGCGGCCGGCAAGGAGTGGTTCGACGTGACATGACACCGTGATCGCGGGCCGGCCGAGGACGGCAGGACTCAGCGAGGCTCGCGGGCCTCGGCGAGGGGGCGGTGATCGCGGGTCTGGAGGCACTTCTGGGGCCTGCCCGCATAATGGCGCCTAGACGTCCGATGTCTGGGCGAGGAATGACAGGGAGGCCGGTCATGGCAGTCACCGACGAGGCGATCGAGAAGATCAAGGGCATGATCGTCTCCGGCGCGCTGCGCCCCGGCGACCGCCTGCCCAAGGAGAGCGAGCTCGCCGCCGAGCTCGGCCTGTCCCGCAACTCGCTGCGGGAGGCGGTGCGGGCGCTGTCGCTGATCCGGATCCTGGACGTGCGCCAGGGCGACGGCACGTACGTCACCAGCCTCGACCCGCAGTTGCTGCTGGAGGCGCTGAGCTTCGTCGTGGACTTCCACCGCGACGACACGGTTCTGGAGTTCCTGGCCGTGCGCCGCATCCTGGAGCCCGCGGCGACGGCGATGGCGGCCTCCCGTATCAGCGAGCAGCAGCTGGACGCGCTCACCGCCCAGCTGGACAAGCTCGGCACGACCCCGTCGGTGGAGGAACTCGTCGCCTGCGACCTGGAGTTCCACCGGGGCATCGTGCAGAGCGCCGGCAACTCGGTGCTGTGCTCGCTGCTCGACGGCCTGTCCGGGCCGACCACCCGGGCCCGGATCTGGCGCGGGCTGACGCAGGAGGACGCGGTCACCGGCACCCTGCGCGAGCACCGCGCGATCCTGGCGGCCCTGCGCGACCGGGACGCGGAGGCGGCGCGCTCGTGGGCGACCGTGCACATCGCGAGCGTGGAGCAGTGGCTGCGCTCGACGCTGTGAGGGCCCCCTGGTGGTGCCGGGGCCGGAAGTGCCGGAACGGGCTCGCGGCAGCGGGGGTGTTCGGGGGTGCCGATCGGGGCAGTGATCCGAGCACCGCCCCGTGCAAGGGGGCTGCGGGCGCCCCCGCCGCACGCCGTAAGGTTGGGTGGTCAAGCGAGGGCACGTCGGAAGGAGGCGCTGGGTGATCGAGCTCGAGGGGGTTCCCGAGCTGATCGACCCGGTCATGGTGGCCGCGTTCGAGGGCTGGAACGATGCCGGCGACGCCGCCTCCACCGCGGTCGCGCATCTGGAGAGGGAGTGGAAGGGCGAGGTGTTCGCGGCGCTGGACGCCGAGGACTACTACGACTTCCAGGTGAACCGCCCCACGGTGTTCATGGACGCGGGCGTGCGCAAGATCACATGGCCGACGACGAGGTTGTCGGTGGTGCGGGTCGGCGGCGAGAAGCCGCGTGACCTGGTGCTCGTGCGCGGTATCGAACCGTCCATGCGCTGGCGCTCGTTCTGCAACGAGCTCCTCGGCTTCGCGCACGAACTCGGTGTGGAGCTGGTGGTGGTCCTGGGCGCCCTGCTCGGCGACACCCCGCACACACGTCCGGTTCCGATCAGCGGGACCACGTCCGACTCGGACCTGGCACAGCGGATGGACCTGGAGGAGACCAAGTACGAGGGCCCCACGGGCATCGTCGGCGTCCTTCAGGAGGCGTGCACGCACGCGGGTGTGCCGGCGGTGTCCCTGTGGGCCGCGGTTCCCCACTACGTGTCGCAGCCGCCGAACCCGAAGGCGACGCTGGCCCTCCTCAACCGCCTGGAGGACCTGATCGACGTACGCATCCCGCTGGGCGAGCTGCCCGAGGACGCGCGCGCCTGGCAGGTGGGCGTGGACCAGCTGGCCGCCGAGGACAGCGAGGTCGCCGAGTACGTCCAGACGCTGGAGGAGGCACGGGACACCGCGGAGCTGCCGGAGGCGTCGGGCGAGGCGATCGCCCGCGAGTTCGAGCGCTATCTGCGGCGCCGGGACGGCGGCAGCCCCGGCGGACACGCCACGGCGGACGGCGGCGAGGGCACGCCGTACAAGCGGGACAGCCCCGGGGAGCGCACCCGGCCTCCGAAGCCACCGAAGCCCAGTGCGGACGACGAGGATTCGTCGGAGGAGTGAGCTCGCAGGAGTGAGGGCGGTGCACCTGAGGTGCACCGCCCTCTTCCGTACGGGGGTCAGACCTGTCGTACGGCCACCGCGTCGTACTCGGTGTCCGGCTGGGGCTGCTCGACGTCGAAGCGCGCGTTGGGCAGGTAGATGCGGTTGCCCCAGGCCGCGGCCGTCGTCGGGATGCGGAAGCGGGGGTCGGTGATGCGGGCGATCGCGGTGCCCCGGGTGCCGGACGCGTTCAGCCGGAACACGTCGATCGCGTTCTGCGCCTGCTGAACGGCGTAGAGGGTACGGCCGAGCAGGAGCAGGCCGTCGCCGGCGGGGAGGCGGGCCGTGCCGAGGTCGACGGCGCGGGCGGCCCCGGTGCGCGGGTCGACACGCATCAGACCTCCGCCGTCGGCGACGGTGTCGACCACGAGCAGCGCGCTCCCGTCGGGCGTGCGCTCGATGCCGTTGGCGGCGAAGTCGTCGCCCTGCACCCAGTCGCCGCTCAACGGCACGCTCTCCACGCCCTGGGGCGCACCGTGCCGGCCCAGCACGAGCTTGTACAGCCGCGCCTGGTAGGAGTCCGTGAACCAGGCGGCTCCCGGCGTGAGGACGACGTCGTTCACGAACGTGGCGCCTACGGCGTAGACCTTCTCGACCTCTCCCGTCCGGGCGTCGGCCGTGCGCAGTTCGCCGCTGTCACCGCCGGCGAGGAAGAGCCTGCCGTAGGGGTCGGCCTTCAGGCCCACGGTGGGGTGCCCCGCGCCGAGGCCCGTGCTCAGCACGGTGCCGCGGCCGGTGGCGAGGCTCGCCCGGTAGAGGTCGCCGTGGGCGAGCGAGCCGAAGTAGGCGTACGGCCGGGAGCCGATGGCGATGCCCTCGGGCTGCCAGCCGTTCGGCAGCGGGAAGGCGTCCGGCCACGCCGTTTCCTCGGCCGCGTGGGCAGTGCCGCCGAGGAGCGCCGCTCCGCAGAGTGCGGCGGTCGCGGTGAGGAGTCTGCGTCGTGCGAAGGAACGGTGCGCGGGTGCCACTGTGCGTCCTTCCGCGTGAGGTCGGCCCGGAACCGACCGACGGGTCAACAGTCGCCCCACCCCATCACAGGACCGCCCTCGCCACAGGATCACTTCCGGGCGCATCGCACACATGAACGAGGGGCGGTTCCCTCCGAGAGGAAACCGCCCCTGTCGTACGTGGCCGTACGTGGCGTCCGTGCTTACAGGGCCACGCCCAGCAGGGCGTCCACGGCCCGGGAGACGACGCCCGGGGCGCCGATGTCGGTGCCGCCCTGTTCGTGCTGGAGGGCGGCCCAGCGGTCCACGGCGGCGAGGGCGGTCGGGGCGTCGAGGTCGTCGGCGAGGGCCTCGCGGATCTCCTCGACCAGCGCTTCGGCGGGCGGCCCGTCGGGCCGGGAGACCGCCGCGCGCCACCGTGCGAGCCGTGCCACCGCGTCCTGGAGCACCTGGTCGGTCCACTCCCAGTCGGAGCGGTAGTGGTGCGCGAGGAGCGCGAGCCGGATGGCGGCGGGGTCGACGCCGTCGCGCCGCAGCTGGGACACGAAGACGAGATTGCCCTTGGACTTGGACATCTTCTCGCCGTCGAGGGCGACCATGCCCGCGTGGACGTACGCCTTGGCCATGGGGAACTCGCCGGTCAGTGCCTGGGCGTGGGAGGCGCCCATCTCGTGGTGCGGGAAGGCGAGGTCGGAGCCGCCGCCCTGGATGTCGAAGCCCATGCCCAGGTGGTCGAGGGCGATGGCGACGCACTCGATGTGCCAGCCGGGGCGGCCGCGGCCCAGCGAGCCGCCGTCCCAGCTGGGCTCGCCCTCGCGGGCGGCCATCCACAGCATGGGGTCGAGCGGGTTCTTCTTGCCGGGGCGGTCGGGGTCTCCGCCGCGCTCGGCGGACAGCAGCCGCATGGCGGCGGCGTCCAGGCGCGAGACCTTGCCGAAGTTCGGGTCGGACTCGACGGAGAAGTAGGTGTCGCCTTCGAGTTCGTAGGCTGCGCCGACGTCGCGCAGTCGTTCGACGAGCGGGACGATGCCGGGTATCGCCTCGACCGCGCCTATGTACTCCTTCGGCGGGAGCACGCGCAGGGCGATCATGTCCTCGCGGAAGAGGGCCGTCTCCTTCTCGGCGAGGGCGACCCAGTCGACGCCGTCGCGCTGCGCGCGCTCGAGCAGCGGGTCGTCGACGTCGGTGACGTTCTGGACGTAGTGAACCTGCCGCTTGGTGTCGAGCCACACGCGCTGCACGAGGTCGAACGCGTTGTACGTCGCCGCGTGTCCGATGTGGGTGGCGTCGTACGGGGTGATGCCGCAGACGTAGATTCGGGCGACGGGACCGGGGTCGAGGGTGACCGAACCGCCGGTCGCGGTGTCGTGGATCCTCAGGTCGCGGCCCTGACCGGGCAGGGCGGGGACCTCGGAAGCGGGCCAGGCATGCATGTCATGAGCCTAACCGGAGGGAACTTCCGCATACGAACCGGAGCGGTCCGTATGGCCGGTTAGGCGGTCTTGTGGGAAGCGGTCGGATGTGCAAGGCGGCGGTTACACCGGTGGCCAGGGGATCGCCGGCCACTCGCCGCTCGGTTCCGGGTGCGTTCCTGCGGTCAGCAGCGCCTCGACGCGCGCGTGTGTGGCTTCGAGTTCCGCAGGGGTGATGAGGGGGGTCAGTCGGGCTGCCAGCGCGCCACCCTCCTCCAGTGCCGCCTTCAGGCCCTTGAGGACCTCCACGGCCTCCCCGGTCAGGGGCTCCCCCGCCCAGCCCCACAGGAGCGTGCGGAGCTTGTTCTCGGCGTTGAAGGTGACGCCGTGGTCGATGCCGTAGAGGTGGCCGTCCGGGGTGGGGAGCAGGTGGCCGCCCTTGCGGTCGGCGTTGTTGATCACGGCGTCGAGGACGGCGAGGCGGCGCAGGCGGTCGTCGTCGGTGTGGACGAGGAGGGCGGTTCTGCCCTCGCCGACCTCCGCGAAGCCGATCGCCTTCCAGCCCGGCTCGGGCTGCTCGCCGTCCACGAGGGCGAGCAGCTCGGCCTCGGGCGTCGCCTCGATCCACAGCTGGCACATGCCCTCGCCGTACGGCCCGTCACGCAGCACGGTCGGCGGGACGAGCCCCCAGCCGGTCGCCTCGGAGACCTCGTACGCGGCGACCTCCCGCTGGGCGAGCGTCCCGTCGGGGAAGTCCCACAGCGGCCGCTCCCCGGCGACCGGCTTGTAGACGCAGGTCGCCTCCCGGCCCTCGTGGCTCACCGTGCAGTACAGCGCCGCGTTGGAGGCGTCACGGATGCGTCCGCGCACGGTCAGCTCGCCTCGCGCGAGCAGCTCGGCGGGCTTCTCCTCGGCCGTCACGCTCCGCGGCGGTATCCGTTCTGGCGCGGACATACGTGTCCCTCCGGGTCGAGCGGCAGACTGCACAGCGGGCAGGGCGGACGGCCGGCGTTGACGACGTCGAGGGCACGCTTGGCGAAGGCCCGGGCCTGGGCACCGGTGAGCCGGACCCGCAGCATCGGGGGCCCGTTCTCCTCGTCCTGAAGGAGCCGCTCCTCGGCCTCGGCGAGGTCCTCCTCGGTGTCGGCGTCGAGTTCGACAAGGGCCTGTGCCTCGACGATCATGCGCTGCTCCTCGCCGTCCCAGGCGAGGGCCATGGTGCCGACCCGGAACTCCTCCTCGACGGGGGTGTCGAGGGGCTCCGTGTCGGCGACTTCGGTGGGCGCCACGGCGGGCACGGCGGCACTTCCGCCACTACGGCGTACGACCTCGTCCAGCAGCTCGTCCATGCGCTCGGCGAGCGCGGCGACCTGGGTCTTCTCCAGCGCCACGCTGGTCACCCGGGGGCCGGCGATGGCCTGGAGGAAGAAGGTACGGCGCCCGGGCAGTCCGACCGTACCGGCCACGAAGCGCTCCGGTGGGTCGTAGAGGAACACCTGACGGGACACGTCCTGTCTCCATGGGAATCGTGGGTCGACATCGACATCGGGACCGACTGGCCGCGGGGGCCGCGTTCGGGTGCGGCGTGTTGCGACCGCTTCACCCTACTGCGGCGAACGATCACGGTGCGCCCGCACCGCCCCCCACTGGTGCGTCTTCGGACGGGGGCTCCTCGCGCGGCACCAGGGACGCGAAGTCGCCCGTGTCCCCGAGGCGCACGAGAAAGGGCCGCAGTCGGGTGTAACGGATCGCGGTGATGGAACACGGTTCAACGGAAATCCGCTGGAAGAGGTCGAGATGAAGTCCGAGTGCATCCGCCACGAGCGACTTGATGACGTCGCCGTGCGAACACATCAGGTACACGGCGTCGGGGCCGTGATCGCGCTCCACGCGCGCGTTCCACTCGCGTACCGCTTCGGCGGCGCGCGTCTGCATGGCCCGCATGGACTCCCCGCCGGGGAAGGCGGCCGCGGACGGGTGCGCCTGGACGACCTCCATCAGGGGCTCGTCCATGAGCTCGGCGAGCTTGCGTCCGGACCAGTCGCCGTACTGGCACTCCCCGATGCGTTCGTCGGTGTGCGCCCGCAGTCCGGGGCGGGCGTCGAGCAAGGGCTGGATGGTTTCCTGGCACCTCTGCAGGGGACTGGCGACGACCTCGGCGAGCGGCAGCTCGGCGAGCCGCTCGGGCAGCGCGGCGGCCTGCGCCGCCCCGCGCTCGTCGAGGGCGATGCCGGGCGTCCAGCCCGCGAGCACGCCCGAGGTGTTGGCGGTGGAACGTCCGTGCCGGACGAGGATCAGCGTGGGCATGCGGCCCAGCGTAGGCGTAGGCACGCATGCGGCGGTGGACGGGTGAAGGGAGAATGCGCTCTGTGATCGTCGACTGCGCCATCTATCGCGACGGGCATCGCGCGGAGGGGCCCGAGGACTTCTCGGACGCGCTGGCGGAGGCGCGGGCCGGGGGCGGGTTCGTGTGGATAGGGCTGCACGAGCCCAGCGAGGAGGAGTTCGAGCACGTCACCCAGGAGTTCCAACTGCACCCGCTGGCGGTCGAGGACGCCCTGAAAGCCCATCAGCGGCCCAAGCTGGAGGTGTACGACGACTCGCTGTTCCTGGTGCTGAAGCCGGTCGTGTACGAGCCGGAGAGCGACGCCGTCTCCACCGGCGAGGTCATGGTCTTCCTCGGCGACGGCTTCGTGGTGACCGTCCGGCACGGCGAGGGAACGCCGCTCGCGGCCGTACGGCGTCGGCTGGAGCAGGAGCCCGAGCTGCTGGCGAAGGGCCCGACGTCGGTGCTGTACGCGCTCAGTGACGCATCCGTCGACCACTATCTGGAGGTGGCCGACGAGTTGCAGACCGACCTGGAGGAGCTGGAGGCGGAGGTGTTCTCCCCCGACAGCGGCGGCTCACGGCACATCGCGTCCCGGATCTACACCTTCAAGCGGCAGGTCCTGGAGTTCCGCAGGGCGACGGGCCCGCTGGCACTGCCCATGTCCCGGCTCGCGGGCACCGGCTCGTTCGGCGGGTCGGTGCCGTTCGTGGACGACAAGGCGCGGCCCTTCTTCCGGGACGTCAGCGACCACCTCACGCGCGTGAACGAGTCGGTGGAGGGTCTGGACCGGCTGGTGTCGGACATCCTGTCGGCGCATCTGGCGCAGATGAGCGTCCGCCAGAACGACGACATGCGGAAGATCTCCTCGTGGGCGGCCATGGCGGCGATCCCCACGATGATCGCGGGGGTCTACGGCATGAACTTCGAACACATGCCGGAGCTGCGCTGGGTGTGGTCGTACCCGGCGGTGATCGCGCTGATGGCCGCCCTGGAGGTGCTGCTGTACCGGATGTTCAAGCAGCGGGGCTGGCTCTGACGTCAGGCGAACTCGGGAGCGGTGGTGGCGGACGCGCCGAGGGCGTCACGGCGCTCCGGCGCCTTCAGCATGACCATGCGCCGCCAGCCCGCGAACCGCTCCCACGCGTACACGCCGTGGATGCCGGCCGCGAGGGCCGCCGACTTGGCCTTGGGCCAGCCGAGGATGCGGCCCATGTGGTCCATGACGGCGAGGCTGACGTCCCGGTAGACGCGGATCTCGGCGAGCGCGCACTCGCGCAGCGTCCGCTGGATGAACCGGCCGTGTCCGGCGGCCGCGAAGCGCAGCAGTTCCTCGTGGGTGTAGGCGAGGTGGTTGTCCTCGTCGTGGGAGATCATCCTGACGGCCTTGCCGATCACCGGGTGGTCCGCGAAGTGCTTGCGCAGCATCACCATCTGCTCGGAGGCGCGCTGTTCGGTGACCCGGCTGTGGGACAGGTAGATGATGACGTCCTGCACCGTGAGCGGTCGGTCGGCCCTGAGCTTCTCGTGGGCGAGCCCGATGCCGTGCTTCTCCAGGAGCATCGTGTAGTCGGTCTCGTGCGGGACGGGCACGGGGTGCAGACCGCGCTTCTTCAGCAGGGCGTTGAAGAGGCGCCCGTGCTTGTCCTCGTCCGCGCCGTGACGGGTGATCTTGGGGGCGAGCGCGCGTTCGCTCTCCGGGACGAGCGCGGCGATCCGGGCGTTCTCCCAGCCGCCCTGGCTCTCCCCGCTGGCCGCGATGGAGCAGAAGAGCCGGAAGGACTCGTCGTCGTCGAGGATTTCCTGGAACAGACTCTTGGCCGAAAGCATCGTGGGCACCTCTCCGCAGGATCCGCAGCACTCCGCAGAGAACGAGTCAAATGCCGCGCGAGGGACGCTGCAACAGCTGTGTCGGACAACTCGGCCAAAAGGAGGACCACCGGGGTCACGACGGGGCCGTAACCGGGCGCGCCGCGGCGCGTTGTTCCTCGCGACGGCCGTGGCGGGGAAGACCCCCGAGCCCCCACCACGGCCGCTGAAAGCCTCCGGAGTGTTCGCTACGCCAGCCCGGCCCGCTCCAGGGCCTCCGCGCCGGCGCGCAGGGACGTGAGCCGCTCGTCGAGAGTGAAGCCCGCGGGGGCGAGGCTGAGGGTGGTGACCCCGGCGGCGGCGTAGGCCTTCATCCGGTCGGCGATGCGGTCCACGGAACCGAGCAGCGTGGTGCTGTCGATGAGATCCTGCGGAATGGCGGCCGCGGCACCCTGCTTGTCGCCGGAGAGGTACTTCTCCTGGATCTCGGCGGCCTCCCGCTCGTACCCCATGCGCCGGGCGAGCTGGTTGTAGAAGTTCTGCTTGCTGCTGCCCATGCCGCCGACGTACAGCGCGGTGTAGGGGCGGAAGGTGTCGGCGAGCCGGGTGACGTCCTTGTCGTCGCCGACGGCGAGGGGCAGCGTCGGGCAGACGTCGAACCCGTCGAGGGTCTTGCCGGCCTTCTCACGGCCGGCCCGCAGGTACTTGATCGCGGTGTCCTCGAGGTGGTCGGCCGAGGGGAAGATGAGCAGCGCGCCGTCGGCGATCTCGCCGGTCTGCTCCAGGTTCTTCGGCCCGATGGCGGCGATGTACAGCGGGATGTGCTCGCGCTGCGGATGCACGGTCAGCTTGATGGGCTTGCCGGGGCCGCCGGGCAGCGGCAGCGTCCAGTGCTCGCCCTCGTACGACAGGCGTTCCCGCGTCATCGCCTTGCGCACGATCTCGACGTACTCGCGCGTGCGGGACAGCGGCTTGTCGAACTTGACGCCGTACCAGCCCTCGGAGACCTGCGGTCCGGAGACACCGAGGCCGAGGCGGAAACGGCCGCCGGAGAGCGAGTCCAGGGTCGCGGCGGTCATCGCGGTCATCGCGGGCTGCCGGGCCGGGATCTGGAAGATCGCCGAGCCGACGTCGATCCGTTCGGTCTGCGCGGCGACCCACGTGAGTACGGTGGCCGCGTCGGACCCGTAGGCCTCGGCGGCCCAGCACACGGCGTACCCGAGCCGGTCGGCCTCCTGGGCCACGGCGAGGTTGTCCGCGTCCATTCCAGCGCCCCAGTAGCCGAGGTTGATCCCGAGCTGCATGGCTCATTCCCCTTTTACTGCTCAGTAACGTCCCTTTGCGGAGACCATAGCGCGCCACGTCCGTGGGGTGCCGCCGGCGTCGGGGAATCGGCTGTCCACAGCCAACGCACGTCTCAGCCATGGCCAGTAGTGTCGGCTGACATGGAGCAGAGGCATCTCGGCCGTACCGGCCTGCGTGTGTCCCGCATCGGGCTCGGCACCCTGATGTGGGGCCGTGACACGGACGAGCACGACGCGGCGGACCTCTTGAAGACGTTCTGGGAAGCCGGCGGGACCCTCGTCGACACGGCGGACGCGTACGGCGACGGCGAGGCCGAGTATCTGCTCGGACGCCTCATAGAAGGCCTCGTACCCCGGCGCGACCTGGTCATCTCCACCAAGGCGGGCAGCGTGCCCGATCCGGACCGGCGCTTCGACGGCTCGCGCGGACATCTGCTCGCCGCGCTCGACGCCTCGCTGGCCCGCCTCGGCACGGACTACGTCGACCTGTGGCAGTTGCACGTCTACGACCCCGAGACCCCGTTGGAGGAGAGCCTCGAGGCCCTCGACCTGGCGGTCTCCAGCGGCCGCGCGCGTTACGCGGGCGTCTCCAACTTCTCCGGCTGGCAGCTCGCCAAGGCGGCGACCTGGCAGCTGGCGGCGCCGGGGGTACGGACCCGGCTGGCGGGGACGCAGATGGAGTACTCGCTGCTGCAGCGCGGGGTGGAGCGCGAGGTGCTGCCCGCCGCGCTTGACCTGGGCATGGGGCTGCTGCCCTCCTCGCCGCTGGGCCGCGGGGTCCTCACCGGCAAGTACCGCAACGCGACGCCGGCCGACTCCCGCGGTGCCTCCGAGCACTTCGCGCCGTTCGTCGCGCCGTACCTCGACGACACCGCGAGCCGGATCGTGGACGCGGTCACGACCGCCGCCGACGGGCTCGCGGTGACGCCGCTGCAGGTGGCCCTCGCGTGGGTCCGCGACCGGCCCGGGGTGGCCGCGCCCGTCGTCGGCGCGCGCAACACCCAGCAGCTCACGGCGGCGTTGTCAGTGGAGGCCCTTAGTCTTCCTGACGAGATCTGCCGGGCGCTCGACGACGTGTCGGCGCCCGTGCACCGCTATCCCGATCACGACTGGAGCACGCTGTGAGCACGGAGCCGGAGACCACGGAGAACACCGAGCCGGGGGCCCCGGACACGGACGGCTCCGCCGCCGAGGAGCCTACGGCGACCGGCGGGGGGCCAGGCCCGGAGGCCGGGGGGACGGCCGATGCCGGGGACGCGGCGCAGGGCGCCGACGAGGTAGCGGGCCCGGGCCCGGAGGCCGCGGGCACGGCCGATGCCGGGGACTCGGTGGGCGACGCCGAGGAGGGCGTAGGCGCGGGGGCCGAAGGGGAGGCCGCTGAGTCTGTGGAAGCCGAGGGCGAGGCCACCGCGAGCGAGTCCGTCGACGGCGGTGACGCAGCGGCCGGTGCGCGGACGGCGGAGGCCGGGGCTGCCGACGGCGGCGACGCAGCGGCCCGGGCGCACACGGCGGAGGCCGAGGTGGGCGACGGCGATGGCGACACGGACCTGGCGCAAGCTGCCGAGTCGGGCAACGGCAATGGCGAGACAGCAGGGGCGCGGGCGGCCGAGGCAAGCGACGGTGATGACGACACGGCCCGGGCGCAGGCCGCCGAGGCGAGCGACGGTGATGACGAGACAGCAGGGGCGCAGGCGGGCGACGGTGAGGCGGGTGGGGCGGGGCAGTCCGAGGCTGAGGCTGAGCTTACGGCGCAGCGGGTGGAGCGGGAGCGGATCGAGCGGCGGAAGGCGGAGCGGAAGGGGCCCATCGAGGCCGGCACCAAGCTGAGCGGCAAGGCCGCCGACCTGCTCGCGGCGGTTCGGGCCGTGGAGAGCGGTGAGAAGCCCGAGGCCACCGTCTTCGCCGAGCCGGCGCCCGCTCCGCGCCGCCCCGCCCCCGAGTCCGTACGGCGCCCGCAGCCCCTGCCCGCCCCAGCTGCCGGAGTGCCTGCCGCTCCCGCCCCGGAGACGGTCGGGGCCGTCCGGAGCGTGCTGGTCGGCGGCGGTGCGCCCGAGGCGCTGGCCCCGCAGGTCGCCGCGGTGCTCGGCGAGGGCGCGGAGGAAATGCTGCGCGCGGACCCCTGGCAGTTGCTGCGGGTCGGCGGGGTGCGGCCCGAGCAGGCCGACGGGTTCGCGCGGGCGCTGCTCGGCGCGGAGTGCGGCCCGGACGACGAACGGCGCGGCCGCGCGGTCACGGTCTGGCTCCTGGAACAGGCGGCGCTGGCCGGGCACACCGCCCTGGAGATGCCGGCGCTCGCCGCGGCACTGACCCGGCGGGGCGTTCCCGATCCGGACGCGGCCGTGCAGAGCACGATCGCCGAGGGGGAGGCGCTGGTCTTCCAGGACGCCCTGGAGGAGTCGGGGGCGCCCACACCGGCGCCGGACCCGCAGCAGGAGGGCGCGGAGGAGGACGAGGGGGACGAGGAGAGTGCCCGCCCGGTGCGTGTCCTCGTCGGTCTGGAGCGGTACGCGCTCGCCGAGGAGAGCCTCGCCGACGGTCTGGCCCGCGTGGTCAACTCCCTGACCAAGGAGGCCTCGACGCCGTGGGAGTCGGCCGTCTCCTCCGCGTCGGGCAGCGCGGCCGAGCTGATCCGTGCCGTCGCCGGACACGGCCTCGTGCTGCACACCGGCGGCGAGGCGGCCCGCGCGGAACCGGCGGCCCTGCTCGCCGCGGCCCGCACCCTGGGCCTGCGCGGCGTCGCGGCCACCCACACCCCCGACGGACAGCGCCGCTTCGCGCAGCTGCTCGGTACCGCCGACGCCTCCTCCCCCGATCCGGACTCCGCCGTCGTCACCGTCTCCGGGCTGCTCTCCGGTGCCGAAGGGCCCGGCCGGGATGCCGACGGGGCGTTGGCTCTGGATCTGCTGGTCGTGTTGGACGCGCCGCAGTGGGACGTCGAGAGCGCGGCGATGGTCGTGGAGTCGTTGCCGGACGGGGCGCGGCTGGTGCTGAGCGGGGACCCGGCTGTGCTGTGGTCGGCAGGTCCGGGGCGGGTCTTCGCCGACCTGCTGGCCGCGCGGGTGTGCCCGCAGGTCGCCTCGCGCACCCCCGACCCGGGGCCGCTCGGCGAGCTCGTCTCGGGTGTCGGCGCGGGCGAGCTGAACCAGGTCGACGCCCCGGGCAAGGAGATCGTGATCGTGCCGGTGCGGGACCCGGGCGAGGCCGTGCACCGCACCGTGCAGCTCGTCGCGGACTCGGTGCCGCGGGCCCTCGGCGTCCCGCCCGAGCAGACGGTGGTGATCACCCCGGCCCACGGCGGCGCGGCCGGCACGCGCGCTCTGAACACCGCCCTCAAGGAACGGCTCAACCCTGGCCCCGGCCGCTTCGGCGGCTTCGACCCCGGCGACCGGATCGCCCACTCCCCCGCATCGGGACGTACGCTCCCCGGCCACGTGGTGAAGGCCGACGCCGACGGGCTGCACCTGTCGTGCGGGGGCGCCGCCGTCGTCGTACCGAGGGAGCGGGTGGAGCAGTCCGTGCGGCACGGGTGGGCGCTGACCGCGCACCAGGCGGTGGGCAACCGGTGGCCCGCGGCGGTCGTGGTGCTCCCCGGTGACGCGGCGCAGACGCTCAGCCGCCCCTGGGTGTACACGGCGTTCGGCCGGGCGGAGCGCCATCTGTCCGTCGTCCACGGCGTGGAACAGGCCCTGCCGAGGGCCGTCGCCGAGATCACGGCGAAACCCCGCACGACCCGCCTGCCCGTACTGCTCAGGACGCAGGTGCCGACGGCCGGCTGAGCGCGCGCACGACGACGACGGCGGCACGGAGAGCCCAGCTCCCGTCCCGCCGCCGTCGTCGTCGTCACGACATTCCCGGTTCCGGCCGACGCCGGCGGCCCGTGCTAGCGGTCCGCCGCGTCCAGTGGTTCCAGGTCCTCGTCCTCGTCTTCCAGCTCCGTGTCGAGCTCCGCTTCCAGGTCGTCCTCGAGGTCGTCGGCATCGTCGTCGAGCTCGTCGTCGAAGACCGCGCTGACGTCGAAGCGGCAGACCACCTGCTGCGGGTCGACCTGGTCGAACGGCGCCTCCAGCCACTCTCCGGGGTCGGTCGATTCGTCCCCGGCCGTCACCCAGAGCGTGGAGTCGCCCTCCTCCAGGCCGAACTCCTTGTGCCGGGAGGCGATCTCGTCCGGTTCGAACTCGCCGAACAGGATGCCCAGCGCACCGTGCACCGTGCCGGAGACCTCCGCCCCCCTGCCCTCGTCGTCCGCCGCCTCGATCCGCTGCGCCTGCGCCTGCAGCCGCTGCGGCTCCACCACGGAGTAGTCGCGGCGGATCAGCACGCTCAGCGCGTTCGGTTCCTCGGGGCCCGCGTACGGCGGCAGTGAATCCTCCGCACCGGGGATCTCGAAGGGGGTGACCTCGTCGTAGCGGTCGTAGAGCAGTTCGTCGTACACCTCTGCGGCCGCGGCCAGCTGGTTGAACGCCTCGTAGACGGCCGGGTCGTCCTCCCCCGACCTGCGTTCGACCGCGGCCAGGTGGCGGTCGAGCGCGGTCTTGACCGCCTCGGCGGCGGCTCGTACCTCGGCAGCGGTGGGCTGCGCAGCATCAGACATAGTGCAGACGCTATCCGTACCAAGCCCCAGCCCGCACAATAGATGCGATGCCGGAATACGAATTTGTCGACGTGTACGTACCGCGCGGGGTCTCCCGCAAGGACACGGCACGTCTGCTGACGGACCACGCAGAGTACGGAAACTGGGAGTTGTACCGTCTGAGCCTGCTGCGCGACGGAAGCCGCAGGGTGCGGTTGCGCCGGAGGATCATCCGCCAGGTGCGCGCCACGTGGTGAGGTGAGATCGGCGGAAACGGAGCGGGCCCCGCGTCGTCGGGGCCCGCTCCGTTGTGCGCGTCAACGGTGTGCGCCTGCTGGTGTGCGCACCCGACGCCGTTACGCCGAGGCCCGGGCCTTGCGGTAGAGGACCGCGCCCGCGAGAAGCGCTCCCGCGCCCGCCGGCAGGGCGATGCCGAGCGGCAGTTCGCTGCCGGTCTCCGCGAGCTGCGCGGCGCCGTGGGGCTGGGTGACGGTCTGGGCACCCGGCTGGTTGGCGTGCGAGGAGCCACCGGGGCCCTCACCGCCCGCGGCGGGCGGCGTGCCGGGCTCCCCCGGGTTGCCGGGCTGACCCGGCTGACCCGGCTGACCCGGCTGACCCGGCTGACCCGGCTGACCCGGCTGGCCCGGCTGGCCGGGCTTCCCGGGCGGGGTGGTCTCGTGACCGCCGCCCGGCGGGTTGGTGTGCCCGCCGCCGTTGGCACAGTCGTCGCCCACGGCTGTGTTGCCGACCCCGATGGCGTTGACGCTGTTGCCACAGACGTTCACCGGCACGTCGACCGGCGCTTCGACGTGATTGCCCGAGCCGACACCGGGCGAACCCCCGGTGTGCCCGCCCGCGTGCGAGCCGCCGGAGCCACCGTGACCACCCGAGCCCCCGTGACCGCCCGAGTCGCCGTACCCGCCCGACGCGCCGCCGGTGTTGGCGCACGCGTTGCCCGTAGCGGGGTTGCCGACCCCGATGACGTTGACGCTGTTGCCGCAGGCGTTCACCGGCACGTGTACCGGCGCCTGGACGTGGTTGCCCGAGGCGACGCCGGGCGAGCCCCCGCTGTGCCCGCTCGCGTGCGAGCCGCTGTGGCCACCGTGGCCACCGGAGTCCCCGTACCCGCCCGACGCGCCGCCGCCCCCACCGGTGTTGGCGCACTTGTTGCCCGCCGCGGGGTTGAGGAGCCCGACCACGTCGACGGTGTTGCCGCAGACGTTGACCGGCACGTGCACCGGCGCCTGCACCGTGTTGCCGGACGCCACGCCGGGCGAGTTGGACGCGGAGCCGCTCGCACCCGAGGCGGCGTGGGCGTAGCCGCCGCCGGCGGCGGCGAGGACGCCGGTCGCGGCCGCCACCGTCATGAGGCCTTTGCGGGTGACCTGTCGCATTACTGAATACCTGCCTTCGACCATGTCTCGAAACACTTGCCGCGAATTCTTCGCCGCGAATTCCAGCCCGGGAATGCGCCCGGGAATGTTCGCGAAAAGACCGGTCGGCCCCGGAGCGCATGGCGCGCGCTCCAGGGCCGACCGAGTGGACGCCCCCCTTAAAGGGTCGACGTCACTTGTTGATGCAGACGTTGCCGAAGGCGGGGTTCAGCAGACCGATCACGGAGATCGTGTTGCCGCACACGTTCACCGGCACGTGAACAGGCACCTGAACCACGTTGCCGGAGACGACACCCGGGGAGTGCACAGCGGCACCCTGGGCACCGGAATCGGCGACGGCCAGGCCCGCACCCGCGAGAACCAGACCACCGGTGGCAGCCGCAGCGGCGACGATCTTCTTGATCATTATTCCTCCTTGTTGGCAAAAGTGATCCCACTCGCGGATCACATAAGCAGTAACGAGGAGGGAGTAATGAGGCTACGAGCTTATGGTCGCATTCACCCTTCTCAGTTCGTTCCGCACAAGCGCCCGAATATCGAAGTCTCCTACGCGTCTCAGGACGCGTCGATGAACCGGTCGAGCACCCGCACGCCGAACTTCAGGCCGTCCACCGGCACCCGCTCGTCGACGCCGTGGAACATGCCCGCGAAGTCCAGCTCCGGCGGCAGCTTCAGCGGCGCGAAGCCGAAGCCGCGGATGCCGAGGTCGTCGAAGGACTTGGCGTCCGTACCGCCGGAGAGCATGTAGGGGATCGCCTTCGCGGCCGGGTCCTCGGCGAGCAGCGCGGACTGCATGGCGTCCACGAGCGCCCCGTCGAAGGTGGTTTCGACCGCCTTGTCGGCGTGCACGTCCTCCCGCCGCACCTTCGGCCCGAGGATCCGGTCGAGGTCGGCGAGGAACTCCTCCTCGAACCCGGGCAGGAACCGCCCGTCGACATGCGCGGTGGCCTCGCCGGGAATGACGTTCACCTTGTAACCGGCGCCCAGCTGGGTGGGGTTGGCCGTGTTGCTCAGGGTCGCGCCGATGAGCTTGGCGATGCCGCCGAGCTTGGCGAGCGTCCCCTCCATGTTCTCGGGGTCCAGTTCGGTGCCGAGCGCGTCGCCGAGTTCGTCGAGGAAGGCCCGGGTGGTCTTGGTGACCCGCACCGGGAAATTGTGCCGCCCGAGCCGCGCCACGGCTTCCGACAGCTCCGTGATGGCGTTGTCACGGTGGATCATCGACCCGTGCCCGGCCGTGCCGGCCACGGTGAGCTTCATCCAGTGCATGCCCTTCTCGGCCGTCTGGATCAGGTAGAGCCGGCGCTGCTCGCTCACGGTGAACGAGAACCCGCCGACCTCACTGATCGCCTCGGTGACGCCCTCGAAGAGGTCCGGGTGGTTGTCGACGAGGTACTTGGCCCCGAACTTCCCGCCCGCCTCCTCGTCCGCGAGGAAGGCGAGGACGATGTCGCGCGGGGGCCTGCGGCCGCTGCGCAGCCGGTCGCGGACGACCGCCAGGGTCATCGCGTCCATGTCCTTCATGTCGACGGCGCCGCGCCCCCACACGCACCCGTCGGCGACCTCGCCCGAGAACGGGTGGTGGGTCCAGTCGGCCGCGTTGGCCGGTACGACGTCCGTGTGGCCGTGGATGAGCAGCGCGGGCCTGGAGGGGTCCTCGCCCTGGATGCGGGCCACCGTGGAGGCGCGGCCCGGGTGCGACTCGAAGATCTGCGGTTCGAGCCCCACCTCGGCGAGCTTCTCGGCGACGTATTCGGCCGCCCTGCGCTCGCCCGGTCCCGAGTGGTCGCCGTAGTTGCTGGTGTCGATCTGGATCAGCTCGCGGCAGAGGTCCACGACCTCGTCCTCGCCGGTGACGGTCCTGGCCGTGTCCGTCTCGCTCACGCTGCTTCCTCCCACTGTCACTGCTGGTAGGTCTCCCTCATCCTCCCTCTCCTCCCGGCCCGGCCCCAAGGCCGGTCCCGGCCCGTCACACGCCGTTCACGCGCGAACCGCGGGGCCGGGGGGTGATCAGGGGCCCTTCGAAAGCCTGGTAATGTTTCCTCTGTCGCCGCGGGGAGAACCCGCACGACAGACACCTTGTCCGGGTGGCGGAATGGCAGACGCGCTAGCTTGAGGTGCTAGTGCCCTTTATCGGGCGTGGGGGTTCAAGTCCCCCCTCGGACACGCGAGATGAGCGAGGGCCGCGACCACTGGTCGCGGCCCTCGCTCATTGTGTGGGCCATCTCTCCTCGGCCCCAAGATCACGCAGGTCAGCGCCTTCCGCCCCCTCACCTCAACGCCCTCCAACGGCCGTCCCGAGTGGCCGACAGAAGGGGGCGACCCTAGCGTCGTACTAAAATTTCCGGCTTGTTACGTGGCTGGACCGGACAACCCCAGGCAGACCTGCGGGCCCGACGGCGCCCCGGAGGCTTCCGGGAACGAGACGCGAGGACCCGATGGCAGCGATACACGAGGGCAGTGCTCTCGGCCTGCTCGACGAAGAGATCCGCGAACGGTTCGGCGACAGGGCACGTTTCTCCGGGGGCCCCGCGGCCTCTCCGCGCACGCTGGTCGACGTCTTCGACGCGTCCGTGCGGTCGTACCCGGACGAGCTCGCCCTGGACGACGGCACGGGCCGTCTCACCTACCGCGGGCTCGCCGTCGAGGTGGAGCGGCTGCGGCGCCGGCTGGCCGCCGCGGGGGTCGGTCTGGGCGACCGGGTGGGTGTGCGCGTCCCGTCCGGGACGAACGACCTGTACGTGGCGATTCTCGCCGTACTGGCCGCCGGTGCCGCCTATGTGCCGGTGGACGCCGAGGACCCGGACGAGCGGGCCGAGCTGGTCTTCGGGGAGGCGGACGTGCGGGCCGTCGTCGGGGGCGGGCACGAGATCGCCGTGCACGGCGTGTCCGACGTGCCCGCCGCGCGGCCCGGCGTCGAGCACGACGCGTGGGTCATCTTCACGTCCGGTTCCACGGGGAAGCCCAAGGGCGTCGCCGTGAGCCATCGCAGCGCGGCCGCCTTCGTGGACGCCGAGGCGGCGCTCTTCCTCACCGAGGATCCGATCGGGCCCGGTGACCGGGTCATGGCGGGGCTGTCGGTCGCGTTCGACGCGTCGTGCGAGGAGATGTGGCTGGCGTGGCGGTACGGGGCCTGTCTGGTGCCGGTGCCGCGCTCGCAGGTCAGGAGCGGTGCCGATCTCGGGCCGTGGCTGGTGGAGCAGGAGATCACCGTCGTATCGACGGTGCCGACGCTGGCCGCGCTGTGGGAGCCGGAGGCCCTCAACGACGTACGGCTGCTGATCTTCGGCGGTGAGGCGTGCCCGCCCGAACTGACGCAGCGGCTGGTGACGGAGGGGCGCGAGGTCTGGAACACGTACGGGCCGACCGAGGCGACCGTCGTGGCCTGTGCGGCGCTGATGACCGGCGAGGAGCCGATCCGGATCGGGCTGCCGCTGGACGGCTGGGAGCTGGCCGTCGTCGACGAGGCCGGCGAGCCGGTGCCGCTGGGCGGCAGTGGGCAGCTGGTGATCGGCGGGGTCGGCCTTGCCCGCTATCTCGACGCCGAGAAGGACGCGGAGAAGTACGCGCCGCTTCCGTCACTGGGCTGGGAGCGGGCGTACCGCAGCGGTGACCTGGTGCGGGCCGACGCCGAGGGGCTCGTCTTCCTCGGGCGGGCCGACGAGCAGATCAAGCTCGGCGGGCGACGCATCGAGCTGGGCGAGGTGGACGCGGCCCTGCAGGCGCTCCCCGGCGTCGCGGGCGCGGCCGCCGCGGTGCGCACCGCCCGCAGCGGCAACCAGCTCCTCGTCGGCTACGTCGTCACCCAGGACGGTTGGGACCACGCCGCCGCCGTGGAGAAGCTGCGCGCCGAACTGCCCGCCGCCCTGGTCCCGCTGCTCGCGCCGGTGGACGACCTGCCGACCCGGACCAGCGGCAAGGTCGACCGCAACGCGCTGCCCTGGCCGCTGGAGGGCCTGGAGACCGGCGGCCCGGCCGAGGAGCTCTACGGCACCGAGGCGTGGCTGGCCGAGCAGTGGACGGAAGTCCTCGGCATCCCCGTCACCAGCGCCCAGGACGACTTCTTCGCCATCGGCGGCAGCAGCCTGGCCGCCGCCCAGCTCACCACCCGGCTGCGCACCCGCTACCCGAGCGCCGCCGTCCTCGACATCTACCAGAAGCCGACCCTGCGCAAGCTGGCCCGTCGGCTGGAGGAGTCCGCGCAGGACGACGGCGCCGCGCGCGTGGTCGTCCCGGTTCCGCGGCGGGCCCAGGCGATCCAGCTCCTTCTGCTCCTCCCGTTGTTCACGCTGCTCGGGCTGCGCTGGACGGTGGCGCTGGCCGCGCTGGGGAACCTCCTGCCGGCCTACTCCTGGCTGCCGACGGCTCCTTGGTGGCTGCTCCTGGCCGGAGCCGCGCTGTTCTTCAGCCCGCTCGGGCGGCTCGCGCTCGCTGCGGGCGGCGCGCGGCTGCTGCTGAAGGGAGTGCGGCCGGGCACGTACGCCCGGGGCGGTGGCGTCCATCTGCGGCTGTGGACCGCCGAGCGGCTCGCCGAGTTCACCGGGGCGACCTCGCTGACGGGGTCCTGGCTGGAGCGGTACGCGCGGGCGCTGGGCGCCAAGGTCGGGCCGGACGTGGACCTGCACTCGCTGCCGCCGGTGACCGGGATGCTGAAGCTGGGCCGGGGCGCGGCCGTCGAGTCCGAGGTGGACCTCTCCGGGTACTGGCTGGACGGCGACCGGCTGGAGGTCGGGCCGGTCAAGGTGGGCGCGCACGCCGTCGTCGGCACGCGCAGCGCGCTCTTCCCCAGCGCCCGCGTCGGCAAGCGCGCCGAGGTGGCGCCGGGTTCCGCGGTCACCGGGCAGATCCCCACCGGGCAGCGCTGGGCGGGCGCGCCCGCGGTCAAGCTCGGCAAGGCCAAGCGCAACTGGCCGAAGGAACGGCCGGCGCGGGGCAGGTACTGGGGGGCGATGTACGGCATGACCGGCTTCGCGCTGACCCTGCTGCCGGTGGTGGCGGGCGCGGTGGCGCTCGCGGTGGCTCACGTGTTCGTGACGCCGGAGGCACCTGTGAAGGGTGCCGCGCTCGCGCTGGTGCCGGCGACGCTCGCCTTCGGGCTGACGTACGCGGTGCTGCTCCTGGTCGCCGTACGGCTGCTGAGCCTGGGGCTGCGTGAGGGGACGTATCCCACGCACAGCAGGGCGGGTTGGCAGGCGTGGACGGTCACGCAGCTGATGGACCGCTCGCGGGAGACGCTGTTCCCGCTGTACGCGGGTCTGGTCACGCCGGTGTGGCTGCGGCTGCTCGGGATGCGGATCGGGAAGGGCGCGGAGGTGTCGACCGTGCTCGCGCTGCCGAGCCTGACCACGGTGGGTGAGGGCGCGTTCCTGGCCGACGACACGTTGACGGCGCCGTACGAGCTCGGTGGTGGCTGGGTGCGGATCGGGCGGGCGGAGATCGGGCGGCGGGCGTTCCTCGGCAACTCGGGGATGACCGCGCCGGGGCGGTCCGTGCCGGACGGTGGTCTGGTCGGGGTGTTGTCGGCGACGCCGAAGAAGGCGAAGAAGGGCAGCTCGTATCTGGGGCTGCCGCCGGTCAGGCTGCCGCGGAACGCGGCCGACGGCGACGGGAGCCGGACGTACGATCCGCCGGCGCGGCTGCTGTGGGCGCGTGGTCTGGTGGAGCTGTGCCGGCTGGTGCCGGTGTTCTGCTCGGCGGCGCTGGCAGTGCTGACCGTGGCGGCGCTGTGCGTGCTGGGTGTCTGGGCGCCGCTGCTGTCGGGGCTCGTGCTGCTCACGGTGGGTGGCGTGGCCGCGCTGGTGTCGATCGTCGCGAAGTGGCTGCTCGTGGGGCGGCACCGCGCCGGTGAGCATCCGCTGTGGAGCTCCTTCGTGTGGCGCAACGAGCTGGCGGACACCTTCGTCGAGGTCGTCGCGGTGCCGTGGCTGGCCGGTGCGGTCCCGGGGACGCCGGTGATGACGGCGTGGCTGCGCGGGCTCGGTGCGCGGATCGGGCGGGGTGTCTGGGTGGAGAGCTACTGGCTGCCGGAGACGGACCTGGTGACGCTTCAGGACGCGGCGACGGTGAACCGGGGCTGTGTGCTCCAGACCCACCTCTTCCACGACCGGATCTTGCGGACGGATACTGTGGTCCTCCGTGAGGGCGCGACGCTGGGTCCTGGCGGCATCGTGCTGCCCGGCAGCACGGTGGGGGCCCGGACGACGCTGGGTCCCGCGTCGCTCGTCATGGCCGCGGAGTCCGTTCCGGACGACACCCGCTGGCTCGGCAATCCGATCGAGGCATGGCGTCCGTGAGCGCGGGCCGCTCGGAGTCGGCGGGCGGTGGACCGGCACCGAGTGGCAGCACAGCGCAGGGAGCAGACTCAGCAGTGGCAGTTCAGCAAGCAGGGGGCCCGGATCCGTACTTCCCGGCCAACGGCGATCCCCGCTACCGGGTGCACCGCTACGAACTCACGCTGGACTACCGGCCCGCCCCGAACAGGCTGTCGGGCGCGGCGCGGATCAACGCCATAGCGGGGCGGTCGCCGCTCACCGAGTTCCAGCTCAACCTGGCCGACTTCAAGATCGGCCGGGTCCGCGTCGACGGTAAGCAGGCGCACTACACCCACCGGGGCGGCAGGCTGCGTGTGCGGCCCGCCAAGCCGGTCCGGGCGGGGGCGGCCTTCACCGTCGAGGTGCACTGGTCGGGCAACCCCGGGCCGGTCAACAGCCCCTGGGGCGGGATCGGCTGGGAGGAGCTGGGCGACGGGGCGCTGGTGGCGAGCCAGCCGGTCGGGGCGCCGTCGTGGTACCCGTGCAACGACCGGCCCGCCGACAAGGCGTCCTACCAGATCTCGATCACGACGCCGTCGGCGTACGCGGTCGTGGCCGGTGGGCGCCTGCTGACCCGGACGACGAAGGCGTCGACGACGACCTGGGTGTACGAGCAGTCCGCGCCGACGTCCAGCTATCTGGTCGGGCTCTCGATCGGCAAGTACCAGACGGTGCTGCTGGGCGACCCGGGGCTGGGCGGTGTGCCGCAGCACGGGCACATTCCGGCGCACCTGTTGCCGGAGTTCTCGCGGGACTTCGCGCGCCAGCCCGGGATGATGCATCTCTTCCAGCAGCTCTTCGGACCGTACCCGTTCGACGAGTACGCGGTCGTGGTGACCGAGGAGGAGCTCGATGTGCCCGTCGAGGCACAGGGGTTGTCCTTGTTCGGCGCCAATCACGTGGACGGGGCGCGGGGTTCGGAGCGGCTGGTGGCGCACGAGCTGGCGCACCAGTGGTTCGGCAACAGTGTGTCCATCGCGGACTGGCGGCACATCTGGCTGAACGAGGGGTTCGCCAAGTACGCGGAGTGGCTGTGGTCGGAGCGCTCGGGCGGCCGCAGCGCACAGCAACTCGCCGCCGCCGCACACCGGTTGCTCTCGTCGCTGCCGCAGGATCTCCAACTGGCCGATCCGGGGCGGAAGTCGATGTTCGACGACCGGCTCTACGAGCGGGGCGGGCTGACCGTGCACGCGGTGCGGTGTGCGATGGGTGACGACGCCTTCTTCCGTATGCTGCGCGGCTGGGTCGGCCTGCACCGGGGCGGCTCCGTCACCACGGCGACGTTCACGGCGCACGTGGCCCGTTTCGCGCCCGAGCCGCCGGACGGCCTGTTCGAGGCGTGGGTGTACGGGACGGCGCTGCCGCCGCTGCCCACGCCGTAGGCAGCGGCGGGTTCGGGCTTCAGGAGTTGGGCACCTGCAGCCGGTCCCAGCTGGTCTTGCCCGGGATGCCGTCGGCGTCCTTGCCCTTGAAGCCCTGCCGCTGCTGCCAGACGGCGTAGGAGCGGCGGTCGGCCTCGGTCCACTCGGGGCTCGGGCCCTCCTCGTAGCGGCCACAGCCCTCGGCGACCAGGCGGCGGCCCATGGCGGTGATGATCGGTGACTTCTGCCCGATGTGGAAGAAGCCGCTGCCGGGGAACGGCTCGTACTTCGGCTGGGGCCCCGGGTCCGGCTTCGGGTCGGGCTTGGGGGCCTTTCCGCCGAGCCGTTCGGCTCTGCGCCCCCGCATGCCGTCCATGGTGAAGCCGCGGGGGTCCTGCTTGCCCGGCTGCCACTCCTTGTGGCCGATGACGGAGCGCGCGCTCCAGCCGTGGTGGCGGCAGATCGCGGCGGACACCTTCTCGATGGCCTCCTTCTGCGCCTCGGGCCAGGGGTCCTTGCCGTCGCCGAGGTTGACGCACTCGAAGCCGTAGAAGTGCCGGTTGCCGTCGGCGTCGGCCTCGTTGTCTCCCGGCAGCCTCGACTCGTTGATCACGGCGCGCAGGACGTCGCTGTCGCCGAGCCCGGCGTGGTTGGCGCGGCCGTTGCCGACGAGGTGGACGTGGCCCTTCTTGTCGATCACGCCGTGGCAGAGGGGCCCCGGCAGGCCGGAGTAGCCGTTGTAGCAGATGTTCACGGAGTTCTCGGTGCCCGAGGTGACGGTGTGGTGGATCATCGTTGAGGCTCTGCTGTTCAGGAAGTCGTGGGGCGGGTGCGGCTCACGTCACGGAGCGCTGTGCCGGGCGGGCTCACGTCACGAAGAAGATCCCGGCGTCCGTGCCCGCGGGCGTGTACTCCGCGAGCCGGGCCCGCATGCCGTCCTCGCGCTGCGGCCGGTACAGGTCGTGGAAGGCGCCGAGTTCGGCCCCGTCGTCCGCGCCGCGCCGGATCTCCTCGGCACCGCGATCGGCCAACTGCGCGTACCAGGGCGTTCCGTAGCGCTCGTTCGCGAACAACGGCCGCACCCGGGAGGCCTGTTCCAGGCCGGCACACACCAGGAGGTGGTGGAGGAAGAGGTCGTCGTCGGGTGCGCAGGGGGCTGTCGCGACGCGCTGCGGCGCGCGGGCCCGCGCACTCCGCATCAGTTTTCCCCCGTCAGTGCCCGGGCGGACGGCCGTCCGGGACAAGCACGCTCGCTTGTGACTCCTGATGCTCAAGTGCCCGACCCACGTTGGTGGTTGGGCGGTTGACGCAACAAGGCGTGTTCACGCCAGCCCTGAGGGAGGTTCGATGAAGATCGCCCCTTATGACCCGCACACGATGTGCGCGCGTCGGGTCGGGTGCTTCACCGTTCTCGCACAGCTGATGGTGCAGCAGAATGGGGGGCATGTCCCGACGTACCACGCATCCCAGACGCCAGACATCTTCCGGCCCCGCTGACAAGGGCCCCTGCCCTTGCGGTCTTGCGGAGACCTACGAGAAGTGCTGTGGCCGATTCCACCGGGGTGAGGCCGTGGCGCCGACCGCCGAGGCACTCATGCGCTCGCGCTACAGCGCTTTCTCCGAACGGGACGATTCATACCTGCTGCGGACCTGGCATCCGCGAACCCGTCCGGCCCGGGTCGACTTCGACCCCGGGATGCGGTGGACGGGCCTGGAGATCCTCGAGAAGGCGGACGGAACGGCCTTCCACACCACCGGGACGGTGACCTTCCGCGCCTCGTTCCGGGGCGGCACGCTGCACGAACGAAGCCGGTTCGAGCGGGTCGACGGGGCGTGGGTGTACGTCGACGGGGAGTTCCTGGACTAGTGCCCCAGCCCTGTTGGGGCACTAGGACCTGTCCGGGGGTCAGGGCGCGAGGATGTCCAGCTCGCGCAGCGCCCCCACCGCGATCTCCCGGGTCAGCTGTTCCGCGCGCGGCCCGTCGCCGGCCCGGACCGCCTCGGCGACCTGGACGTGCAGGGTGACGGCGGCCGGGTCGGGGTCCTCGAACATGACCTCGTGATGGGTGCGGCCGGCGAGGACCTCGGCGACGACGTCCCCGAGGCGGGCGAACATCTCGTTGCCGGAGGCGGTGAGGATCACCCGGTGGAAGGCCATGTCGTGGACCAGGTACCCGTCGAGCCGGTGGCCGCGCGAGTTGGCCACCATGCCGAGCGCGCACTCGGTGAGCTCGGCACACTGCTCCGGCGTGGCGTGCTTCGCGGCCAGGCCGGCCGCCACCGGCTCGATCGCAGAGCGCAGGACGGTGAGCGAGCGCAACTGGTGCGGGCGGTCGGCGCCCGCCAGCCGCCAGCGGATGACCTGCGGGTCGTAGACGTTCCACTCGGCCTTGGGCCGCACCGTCACGCCGACGCGGCGGCGGGACTCGACCAGGTGCATGGTCTCCAGCACGCGGACCGCCTCGCGCATCACGGAGCGTGACACTTCGAAGCGCTCGGCAAGCTCGTCGGTGCGCAGCACGCTGCCCGGCGGGTAGTCGCCCCCGGTGATCGCGGGGCCGAGGGAGTCCAGTACATGGCCGTGCAGCCCCCGGCCCGGTGTGCTCATGCACACAGCGTACGCGGCGCGTCACGAGCCAAAAAGTCAGACTTATTTGTCACAGCCTCTTGAATTCGTCGTACCTAATGAGTTTCAGTGTGGCGACGTCAGAGGTCGGCGTCGTGATGTCGAGGGAGACACGAGGCTGTGATGCGTACCCCGCACGTCGTCGTGGTGATGGGCGTTGCCGGCACGGGCAAGACCACGATCGGTCCGTTGCTCGCTGCCCGGCTGGGCGTTCCGTACGCCGAGGGCGACGACTTCCACCCGGAGGCCAACATCGTCAAGATGTCGGCCGGCACCCCGCTCGGCGACGACGACAGGTGGCCGTGGCTGGACGCCATCGGCGCCTGGGCGCACGGGCGGGCCGGGTTCGGCGGAGTGGTCAGCTGCTCGGCCCTGAAGCGGTCGTACCGGGACCGGCTCAGGGCGGCCGCCCCCGGCGTCGTGTTCGTGCATCTCGCGGGCGACCGGGAGCTGATCGCGGACCGCATGGCGCACCGGCAGGGCCACTTCATGCCGACGGCGCTGCTGGACTCCCAGTTCGCGGCGCTCCAGCCGCTCGACGCTGACGAGGCCGGTGTCGCGGTGAGCGTCGCCGGCAGCCCGGAGGAGATCACCGACCGGGCCGTGAAGGCGCTCGACGATCTTCCCGACGCCCTGCGGTAACCGCCTTCCCGAGGCCGTGCAGCAACCGCCTTCCCGAGGCCGTGCAGTAACCGCCTTCCCAAGGCCTGCAGCAACGACCGTCCCGAAGCTCTGCAGTAACGCCCTTACCCCCTCCCCTCATACCTGCATTGGAACCCCCGTGACCAGACTCAGCGTCGAGATGCTGGCAGCGGACACCGTCGAGCCGATCACCTCGGCCGGCCACGCCCAGCTGGGCATCGCCGTGCTGGCGGGCATCGCTGTCATCGTCCTGCTGATCACCAAGTTCAAGCTCCACGCGTTCCTGGCGCTGACCATCGGCTCACTCGCGCTCGGCGCGTTCGCCGGGGCGCCGCTCGACAAGGCCATCGTCAGCTTCACCACGGGCCTGGGCTCCACGGTCGCCGGCGTCGGCGTCCTGATCGCCCTGGGCGCCATCCTCGGCAAGCTGCTCGCGGACTCCGGCGGCGCCGACCAGATCGTCGACACGATCCTCGCGAAGGCGGGCGGCCGGTCGATGCCGTGGGCGATGGTGCTGATCGCCTCGGTGATCGGGCTGCCGCTGTTCTTCGAGGTCGGCGTCGTGCTGCTGATCCCGGTCGTGCTGATGGTCGCCAAGCGGGGCAACTACTCGCTCATGCGGATCGGCATCCCGGCGCTCGCCGGCCTGTCCGTGATGCACGGGCTCGTTCCGCCGCACCCGGGCCCGCTGGTCGCGATCGACGCGGTCGGCGCCAACCTCGGCGTGACGCTGGCGCTCGGCGTGCTCGTCGCCATCCCGACGGTGGTCATAGCGGGGCCGGTCTTCTCCCGGTTCGCGACCCGGTGGGTGGACGTTCCGGCCCCCGACCGCATGATTCCGCAGCGCCCCTCGGAGGACCTGGACAAGCGCCCCGGCTTCGGTGCCACGCTGGCCACCATCCTCCTGCCCGTCGTGCTGATGCTGGCCAAGGCGCTGGTCGACATCGTGGTGGACGACCCCGCCAACACCGTCCAGCGCGTCTTCGACGTCATCGGCTCCCCGCTGATCGCCCTGCTCGCCGCCGTGATCGTCGGCATCTTCACGCTGGGGCGACCCGCCGGGTTCTCCAAGGAGCGCGTCTCGCGGCTCGTCGAGCAGGGCCTCGCACCGATCGCGGGCATCCTGCTGATCGTCGGCGCGGGCGGCGGCTTCAAGCAGACCCTGATCGACTGCGGGGTGGGCCGGATGGTCCTGGACATCTCCGAGGACTGGTCGATCCCGGCCCTGCTGCTGGCGTGGCTGATCGCGGTCGCGATACGCCTGGCGACCGGTTCGGCGACCGTCGCGACCGTCTCCGCGGCAGGCCTCGTGGCCCCCCTCGCGGCCGACATGTCCACCACCCACGCCGCCCTGCTCGTCCTGGCCATCGGCGCCGGCTCCCTCTTCTTCAGCCACGTCAACGACGCCGGTTTCTGGCTGGTGAAGGAGTACTTCGGCCTCAGCGTCGGCCAGAACCTCAAGACCTGGTCGGTCATGGAGACGATCATCTCCGTGGTCGCGGGCGGCCTGGTGCTGCTGCTCTCACTGGTCGTCTAGGACAAGTCCTCTAGGGGTGATCATCCCGCTGTAGCGCTGTTCAGCGGCGCCACAGCGGGTGCTCCCGTTCCGCCCACTCCTGGCTCACCGACCCCGTCCGCATGCCCCGGCGTGCCTCGGGGTCGGCCACGGCCATGCCGATGTGGCCCGCCAGGACGATGCCGATGGTCAGGGCGAGCCAGTCGTGGACGAAGGTCGCGCTCGTGCGCCACATCAGGGGGGTGAGGTGGGTGAACCACATGATCAGGCCGGTGCCGAGCATCACGAGGGTGGCCCCGGTGATCCAGGCCGCGTAGATCTTCTGGCCCGCGTTGAACTTGCCCGCCGGACGCGATTCCCGCCGCCGGTCGCGGCGCAGCGCGGCGCGCAGCCAGAGGCGGTCGTGCGGGAAGAAACGGTTGAGCAGGCGCACGTCGGCACGCAGGGCTCGGGAGGCGAGGCCCGCCAGGAGGGGCACGGGCAGGGCGAGCCCGGCCACCTCGTGGACGCGCACGACCAGCTCGCGGCGGCCGACGAGCTGGGCGAGCTCGGGGATGTAGAGGAAGGCCGCGGTCAGCACACACACGCCCATCAGCAACGCCGTGGTGCGGTGCACCCACCGCTGGACCGGGCCGAAGCGGTGGATCCTCGTGGCGGTGGGCGGGGTGTCAGCTCGTAGGGTCATCGTCACGTCCGTTCGAGTGGCCCACCCAGGCGTCGACGTCGTAGCCGCGCTCCTCCCAGTAGCCGGGGCGCACGTCCTCGGTGACGGTGATGCCGGAGAGCCACTTGGCGGACTTGTAGAAGTACATGGGCGCCACGTAGAGGCGGACGGGGCCGCCATGGTCGTGGCCCAGGTCCTTGTCCTGCATGCGCAGGGCGACCAGGACGTCGGCGCGGCGGGCCTGGGCCAGGGTGAGGCTCTCGCTGTAGGTGCCGTCGAAGCAGGTGAAGCGGACGGCGCCGGATTTCGCCCGTACTCCGGCCGCGTCGAGGAGGACGGACAGCCGTACGCCTTCGAAGGGCGTCTCGGGGACCCGCCAGCCCGTGACGCACTGGACGTCCTTGACCATTCGGGTCTGGGGCAGCGCCCTGAGGTCGGCCAGCGTGTACGTCCTGGGGTGGTCGACCAGGCCGTCGACCTTCAGGCGGTAGCTGTCGGCGTCCCTGTGCGGGACCGAGGCGGCGACGGAGTAGTAGCGGAAGCCTCCGCCGTTGGGGAGCAGTCCGGTGAGGCCGGTGGGGTCCTTGTCGGCGGCGCTTCCGAGGAAGGCCTCGAGTCCGCGTTGCAGGGTGGGCGCGGTGGCCACGCCCAGGATGCCCAGGCCGAGAGTGCCGAGGACGACGCGGCGGCCGACCGGCGTGCCCCGCTCCTCGGGTTGTTCGGAGTTCACGTACTCATTCGAACACCCGCGAGCCCTGTGGGACCAGGGATCGCGGGTGCTCGTCCAGGTTCCGTAATGACTTCTTACGCCACCATGACTTCCTTCGGCACCGACGACGCCTTACGACACCGTCGCCGCCTTCTCCAGCTGGAACGCCTCGTTGCCCAGGCCGATGCGGGCGTGCGCCTCGGGTGCGCGGGAGCGCAGCACCAGGCCTTGGACGAGGCCGGCGACCAGGGCGAGGGCGATGATGCCGGGCAGGACCCAGGTGAGGGCGGAGCCGGGGCCCGCGCCGACGAGGACGTCGAAGTCCTTGACCGTGTAGCCGGCGATCACGAGCAGGGCGACGGCCGCCAGCGCGGAGGTGACCATGCGCCAGCCCTGCGCGGCCGCGGCACCGCGCCGCGCGAAGAAGACGATCACCGAGACCGAGGCCGCCGCCATCAGCAGGATCACGCCGAGCGCGCCCACGTTTCCGCACCAGGTGAACAACTGGAGGACGGGTGCGGTGGGGTCGCCGGCCGGCTTGTCGTCGGCCACGGCGAAGGCGGCGACGACCACCACGGAGACGGCCGTCTGGAGCAGCGAGCCCGTGCCCGGCGCTCCGCTCGTGCCCGTCGTCCGTCCGAAGGCGCGCGGCAGCAGTCCCTCGCGGCCCATGGCGAAGGCGTACCGGGCGACGACGTTGTGGAAGCTGAGCAGGGCGGCGAACATGCCGGTGACGAAGAGGACGTGCAGGACGTCGGTGAAGGTGGCGCCGAGCCGGGACTCGGTCAGGGAGAACAGCAGGTTCGCGCTCTCCTTCTGCGCGGCCCCGACGATCTGCGAGGGTCCGGCGGCGACGGTGAGCGCCCAGCTGCTGAGCGCGAAGAAGACGGCCACTCCGGCGACCGCGAGGAACATCACGCGCGGGACGAGGACGTGCGGCCGGCTGGTCTCCTCCGCGTAGACGGGGGCCTGCTCGAAGCCGGTGAAGGCCGCGATGCAGAAGCACAGGGCGGTGCCGACGCCCGCGCCGGTGAGGGTGTCCGGGTTGAAGGCGTGCAGGGACAGGCCCTCCTTCGCGGGGTCGGCGACGGCGGCGATGTCGAAGAGGACGACGAGGGCCACCTCGACGACCAGCAGGACGCCGAGCACGCGCGCGTTGACGTCGATCTTCAGCCGGCCGAGCGTGCCGACGACGAGGACGGCGGCGAGCGCCGGTATCCACCAGGCGACCTCCAGGTCGGCGTAGGTGGCGAACAGTCCGGAGACCTCGAAGCCGAAGATGCCGTAGATGCCCACCTGGAGCGCGCTGTACGCGACGAGGGCGAGCAGGGCGGCGCCCGCGCCCGCGGTGCCGCCGAGGCCGCGGGAGACGTAGGCGTAGAAGGCGCCGGCGTTGTGGACGTGCCGGCTCATCTCGGCGTATCCGACGCCGAACAGGACGAGGACCGCGCCGAGGAGGACGAAGAGGAGGGGCTGTCCGACGATGCCCATCACTGCGAATGTGGTGGGCATGACACCGGCGACGACCATGATCGGGCCGGTCGCGGCGAGGACGGAGAGCAGCAGGCCCCCCGTGCCGAGGCGGTCGGCGCGCAGCGCGCGTTCCTGCCCCTTGAAGGTGCTGATGGTGCTCTCGGTGGGTCTGCTCGTGCTCGAACTGCCCGTGGTCATCGAGGGCCGTTCCTTTCGGGGGTCTGGCGTCGGGTGGTGTTACGCCGTGCCGAGCGCGGCGGCGCGTGCGGCACGGAAGGCGGTGTGGGGATCGCGGTCGGGGTACGACCAGGGCGCCGGGGTGGCGTGAGCGCCGATGCGGTGGAAGAGGGCGGCGGCCTCGGCGCCGCGGCCCTCGCAGACCTTGGCGTGGGCGAGGAAGTTGAGGTCGACGAGGCGGCGCGGGTGGCCGTCGTGTTCCCACTCCAGCCACCAGTCGAAGGCGGCCTTCATCACCAGACGGGCCCGGCGTCCGTGCCAGTGCTCGGAGCGGGCCGGCTCGGCGGGCTCGAACCCGGCGGCGGCCAGGACGCGGTAGCGCTCGGCGTGCGCGACGACCGGCAGGATCGCCAGCGGTGAGTCGGCGGGGGCCTGCTCGGCGGCCCAGGCGGCGAAGTCGTACACCTCGTGCAGCGGGTCGGGGCCGGCGTCGGCGCGGCGCTCGGCGAGCCGGGAGACGACGAGGTGGTGGGCGTGATGGTGGTCGGCGTGGCGCAGGCGCACCTCGTCGAAGAGCCGGACGATCTCCTCCTCGCCGCCCCCGGCACGCTCCAGCAGGAGCAGGCCGAGCCAGGGTGTGGGGTCGGCGGGCGCGAGCGCGGCGGCGGTGTGGCAGGCCTCCCGGGCCCGGGCCGGCTTCTCCTTGCCGCGCAGGGCACCGCCGACCAGGGCCAGGGCGAGCAGGACGCAGGCGTCGGCGGAGTCGGGCTCGGCGAGCAGCCAGTCGCGGGCCCAGGCGGCGCTGTACGGCTCCTCGGCGAGGACGGTGACGCGGTGTCCGCGGCGGTCCCAGTCGTCGCCGGTGCGAGCGAGCAGGGAGCGGGCGGCCTGCCAGCGGCCCTGGGTGAGGGCGGTGCGCGCGTCGCGGAGTTCGGTGTCGTCGAGTGCCGCGTCGAAGGCCAGGGCCGCGCGCTTGCGGCCGCGGCCGAGAGGTAGCGGGAGTGGGGACACCGCTGGCTTCCTCACGTTCTTCGCGCGATGTGTTCGATGTCGACCCGCCATCGGCCGATCACGGACAGCAAACCCCCAGCCAATGCTTTCCGTCAAGAAAGGCAGGTGAGTGACATATGCCAACCGGCCATCCGTAAAAGGGAGTTGCGACCGGCCCGATCGGCAGGCCGCCAGGTGGGAGGGGGTACGACGCCATGGATGTGGCGTACGCCATGGCACGGCCGCGTCCGGCATCGCACCATGGGCACAACGGTCGCGCCGCCACCCTCCCGAGGCCCTCGCCGATCCGCCGGGTCGCGACCGAGTCAGTCGCCCGGTTCCGGGCACTCCTGGAAGCACCGTTCCAGGCACCCCGGACACCAAATCCCCCGAAAACGGTAGAGTCGGCCATTACGCACATCCACATCCGTGGCCGACGGAAGATCATCGAGGTATCGCAGCGTGTCGTTTCTGGTTCTGGTTCTCGCCGTGAGCGCCGCTTGTTGTCTCGGCTTCGGCTACGTGTTGCAGCAGAACGCCGCGCAGAAGGCGCCCCTCGGCGACTTCCTCTCCTTCCGTCTGCTGCTGGACCTGATGCGGGTGCCGCGGTGGCTGGGCGGCATCGGGCTGATGGTGGCCGGTATGGCGCTGGGCGCGGTCGCGCTCGGGCAGGGCGAGGTCTCCCTGGTCGAACCACTGCTCGCCACGAACCTGCTCTTCGCCCTCGCACTCTCCCGTCGGCAGACCCGGCAGCCGCTGGGCCGGCAGGGCTGGGCGGGCCTGGCGCTGCTGGCGGGCGGGGTGAGCGTGTTCATCGTGGCCGGCCAGCCGCGCGGCGGCACCGCGGTCACCGATCCGGTGCGGCACTGGCTGATCATCGGCGTGATGGTGGGCCTCGCCCTGCTGCTCACGGGCTACGCCAAACGCTCGCGACTGAGCTCGGCACCGGTGCTGCTGGCCCTGGCGGCCGGGCTGCTCTACGGCCTCCAGGACGCGCTGACCCGGGTCAGCGGCGAGCGGTTCTCCGCGGGCGGCTTCGCCGAGCTGCTGACCGGCTGGCAGCCGTACGCCGTGCTGGCGCTGGGCGTGACCGGCCTGGTCCTGGTCCAGAGCGCCTTCGAGACCGCGTCCCTGCGCATGTCGCTCCCCGCCCTCACCGCGGCCCAGCCGCTGGCCGGTATCGCCTGCGGCATCGGCTTCCTCGGCGACCGCCTCCAGACCGACCCCGGCGCCCTCGTCTGGGAGGCCGCGGGCCTCGCGGCCGTCGTCGTCGGCATCGCCCTCCTCGGCTGCCACCCGGCCATGCCCAGCGGCACGGCCAAGCCGGAACGCGTACGCGACCTCCAGCCGAGCTGACGCCACCGTCCGGGCCACGCCGGCTCGGCACCGCCCCCGAGACAGCCTGGTTGGATGGCTTTCATGAGTGCCGCTGACGAGATCCTCGACATCGTCGACGAGGACGACCGGGTGGTCGGGCAGTCCCCGCGAGGTGAGGCGTACGCGCGCGGGCTGCGGCACCGTTGCGTGTTCATCCAGGCCCGGGACGCCCAGGGACGGATCTTCGTGCACCGCCGCACCCCGACCAAGCTGGTCTTTCCCTCCCTGTACGACATGTTCGTCGGCGGCGTCGTCGGCGCCGGCGAGGCCTACGACGACGCGGCCCTGCGCGAGGCCGAGGAGGAACTGGGCGTGAGCGGTCTGCCCCGCCCCGCCTTCCTCTTCAAGTTCCTCTACGACAACAACGCCGGCCAGACCTGGTGGTCCGCCGTCTACGAGGTCCGCTGCGACCTGCCCGTCCACCCGCAGGTCGAGGAGGTCGCCTGGCACGGCTTCCTGCCGGAGGAGGAGATGACCCGCCGCCTGACCGACTGGCCGTGGGTACCGGACGGACTGGCGGCGTACGAGCACCTGAAGGCCTACCGCTCGGCGGGCTGACCGGAGGAACGGCCACCCGTGAGCGCGTCGGCCAGGGCGTCTTCCTGCTCGGCGGTGATGCCCCGCGCGAGCGGCACCGCGCGGGGGCTGTACGCGCCGTCGCACACCGCGAGCGGGCTCGGTCGGGCCGTGGTTCCGCTGAGCGGGCTCGGACGCCGCACAGTCCACGTGGGCGGCTCCCAGAAGTGCTGCTCCAGAAGCCGCTTCGCCAGTCCGGGCGCGGCCCCGCCGTCGACCTCGACGGATCTCAGCGCACCGGAGATCCGCTCCACCGCCTCCGCCTCCGGCACGTCCGCGTCGCCGAACGCGGGCAGCAGCAGGAGCAGCCGCCGCGCGGGATCGCGTACGCCTTCGGCCCCGGCCGGCGCCGACTCGGCCACGGCGACCAGTTCGGGCCAGGACAGACCCGGCCCACTGAAGTGACCCTCGACGGATGCCAGGTAGGCGTACCGGTCCCAGTCGGGGTGTGCGATCAGGTAGTCCGTGCCCGAGTCCTCCGGGAAGTTGCGGTGGACGATCCACAGCAGGTGCCCGCCCGCCAGGGGTATGCGGAAGGCGGGCCACACCTCCTCGGCGTCGTACAGCGCCTCGCCCGCCGCGTCCACGTCCGCCGAATCCGCCCCGAACAGTTCGGGCTCCTGCGCGAACTCGTCCCAGGCGGGCCCGTAGTACGCCGGCCAGAACCCGGGCAGGTCGAGCAGGTGCTCGGCCGGGGCGATGCCGTGCCCGGGCGTCGCATACCGGGCCAGTGACGTGGGGACCTCCATGCCCCGAACCGTAGCGGGCGGCACTGACAACGCTCCCTCCCGACGGTCCCGGTAGTGTCCTGGGCGTGATCGAGTTCGTGCAGAACATCCGGCTGTGGTTCGCCCCGCAGCGCGTCCGCGAGGAGGGCCACACCCCCGACTACCGGTTCTCGCTGGCCAACGAGCGCACCTTCCTGGCCTGGCTGCGCACCGCCCTCGCCCTCATCGGCGGGGGGTTCGCGGTGGACCAGTTCCTGCCCGACCTGCGCTGGGGCTGGCGCGTCGGCCTCGCGCTCGCCCTGCTGGCGGCGGGTGTGCTGTGCTCGCTGCGCGCGGTGAACCACTGGATGCGCTGCGAGCGGGCGATGCGTCGCGGCGAGGATCTGCCGGTGTCACGCTTCCCGGCCCTGCTCGGCGTCGTCGTCGCGGTGGTGGCCGTCGCGATGGTCGTCGTCGTGCTCGTGGGATGGGACGGATGAGCGACGGGCACGGCGCGCCCGGGCCCGAGCCCCGTCCCGAGCGGACGGGCGACGAGCGCGACCCCGGGCTGCAGCCGGAGCGCACCCGGCTCGCGTGGCGGCGTACGACGCTGTCGAGCACCGTCGCCGCCGTCCTCGCCGTGAAGACCGCGCTTCACGGCGGGGCGACGGCCGCGGGAATCACGGTCTGTGCCCTGTGCTGCGCCCTGTGGCTGGGCTTCCTGATCGTCGCCCACCACCGCATCCGCACCCTCGCCGCCACGTCCCGCCCCCCGGCCCTGGCCCCGCGCGACGCCATGGCAGCGGTCCTGTGCACGGTGGCCATGGCGGTGTGCGCGGCGGCGCTGGTGTTCTAGTGCCCCGGCAGGCAACGTTCGCCCCGTCGCGACGCCCGGCACGCCCTCTCGCCGCACCGGCCGAAAACCCAAGGTCATCCAGTACGAGGGCTTCCGGCCGGCACGCCGAGAGCACGCTCCCCCACTCTCGGCTTCGCTAAAGCGGGAGGGCCCCCCCACGACGCCGCTCCTTGACGGGCAAACGTTGCCTGCCGGGGCACTAGTACCCGGTGGCACCCGCCTGCTCGTCCGCCTGCTCGGCCTCCGTCTCCCACTCCACGGTCACCACGATCTTCCCCCGCGTCCGCCCCTCCTGGTTGAGCCGGTGGGCGTCCGCCGCCCGCTCCAGCGGGAACGTGTCCGACACGTGCACGGACACCACGCCCTGTTCCGCCAGGTCCGCGAGCCGTTGCAGGTCCTCCGCGTCGGGGCGCACCCAGGAGTAGCGTCCGCCGTAGCCGAGGACGTCCGGGTCGGCGATCGACGCGAGGCGGCCCTCGGCGGCCAGGAGGTTCACCGAGGCCCGCAGGGCGTCACCGCCGACGGTGTCGAAGGCGACGTCCACGCCCTCGGGGGCCAGGCCCCGCACCCGGTCGGCCAGCCCGGCGCCGTAGATCACGGGCTCGCCTCCCAGGGAGCGCACGAAGTCGTGGTTGCCCTCGCTCGCCGTACCGATCACCCGCGCGCCCAGATGACGGGCGATCTGCACCGCGATCGAGCCGACCCCGCCGGCCGCCGCGTGGATCAGGACCGTCTCGCCGCGCTTCACCTGGAGGACCTTGATCAGCACCTGGTACGCGGTGAGCCCCGCGAGCGGCAGGCCGGCCGCCTCCTCGAAGGAGAGGGTGCGCGGCTTGCGGGCGAGGGTGCGCACGGGGGCGGCGACGTACTCCGCGAACGTGCCGCGGGAGAGGAAGTCCTCGCGGACGTAGCCGATGACCTCGTCGCCGACCGCGAACTCCGTGACGGAGACCCCCGGCTGCACGACGACGCCCGAGACGTCCCACCCGGGGACAACCGGGAAGACCGGTTCGAGCATGCCGTCCAGGTAGCCCTCGCGGCATTTCCAGTCGACGGGGTTGACCGCGGCGGCCCGGACCTTCACGAGCACGGCGTCGGGCCCCACTTTCGGGTCACCGACCTCCCCGTACTCCAGTACCTCGGGTCCGCCGTACCGGCTGTAGCTGATCGCCTTCATGTCATCGACCCTCCGGGGTACGCGAACGGCACGCAAGCCGAATGCCCTGATATTCACCTTTTATATGGCAGCCTGTCCGTCGCCAGTACGACCGCCTCGAAGGTGAGCGCCCATGACCACCGTGCACCAGGCACACGCCTCCCACACGCACACCCACGGCCCGGACTGCGGCCACACCGAGGTCCCGCACGGCGACCACGTCGACTACGCGCACGACGGCCATCTGCACCGCGAGCACGGCGGCCACTGGGACGAGTGCGAGCCCTCCGCGCACACCGCCCACGACGACCACGCCCACCAGCACGGCGAGGACTGCGGCCACGCGCGCGTGGACCACGGCGACCACGTCGACTACCTCCACGACGGCCACCGGCACGCCCGGCACGACGGGCACTGGGACGACCACTGAGGTCCCACCGCCGACGCACCGACGGCTCCCCGCCGTACCGCGCGGGGAGCCGTCGGCCTATCGTGGCTCAGGTCACGTTCGGCTCGCGCACTGGACGACATACCGACCGGTCGGCATCATAAGTCGGGTCACGTTCCGTTCACTCGCCCGTAGGAGCGACGCATGAGCCCCGACCACCCGCCCGGACTCGATCTCGACCGGCTGCGCGGCCTGCTCGACCGGGAGCGGCCCGGCCTGGCGCAGGGCCCCCTCACCGGCCGACTGATCGAGGGCGGACGGTCGAACCTGACGTACGAGGTCTCGGACGGCACGTCGAAGTGGGTCGTACGACGGCCCCCGCTCGGCCATGTCCTGGCCACCGCGCACGACATGAAGCGCGAGCACCGCGTGATCAGCGCCCTGCACCCGACGAAGGTTCCGGTGCCGCGCCCGGTGCTGCTGTGCGAGGACGACGAGGTGCTCGGGGCGTCCTTCTACGTCATGGAGTTCGTGCCGGGCACGCCGTACCGCACGGCCGACCAGCTCGCCCCGCTCGGCCCCGAGCGCACGCGCGACGCGGTGCTGTCGCTCGTCGACACGCTCGTCGAGCTGCACGCCGTGGACCCCGCCGAGGTGGGCCTGACCGACTTCGGCCGCCCCGAGGGCTTCCTGGACCGCCAGCTGCGCCGCTGGGGCAAGCAGCTGGACGCCTCCCGCAGCCGCGAACTGGCCGGTGTCGACGAGCTGCACGCGGCGCTCGGCCGCGAACTGCCCCACTCCCCCGCCCCGGCCGTCGTGCACGGCGACTACCGCCTCGACAACGTCCTCATCGGCGAGACCGAGGAGGGCACCGACAAGATCAGGGCGATCCTCGACTGGGAGATGTCGACGCTCGGCGACCCGCTGACCGACCTGGGCCTGCTGGTGATGTACAGCATCCCGCTCGGCGCACCCGACTCCCCGGTCTCCACCACCGCCGAGGCCCCCGGGCACCCGGCGCCCGCCGAGCTGATCGAGCGGTACGCCGCGCGTTCGGGGCGCGACGTCTCCGCGGTCTCCTGGTACACGGCGTTCGCCTGGTTCAAGCTCGCCGTGATCCTGGAGGGCATCCACTACCGCTACACCCTGGGCCAGACCGTCGGCCGCGGATTCGACCGCATCGGCGAACTCGTCCCCGTGTTCATCGAGCACGGCCTGACCACTCTCCAGGAAGGCTGACCCGCCATGGACTTCGCGTTCGACGCGCGCACCGAGGAACTGCGCGCCAAGCTGCTCGCCTTCATGGACGAGTACGTCTACCCGGCCGAGGCCGTCGCGGAGGAGCAGCGCGCGCAGCTGGCCTCGCCGTGGGACACCCCGGCCGTGGTCGAGGAGCTGAAGGCCGAGGCGCGCCGCCAGGGCCTGTGGAACCTCTTCCACCCCGACGCGGAATACGGCGCCGGGCTGACGAACCTCCAGTACGCGCCGCTCGCCGAGATCACCGGCCGCTCCCCGCAGCTCGCGCCCACCGTGACGAACTGCGCTGCCCCCGACACCGGCAACATGGAGGTGCTCTCCCAGTTCGGCGACGAGCAGCAGAAGAAGCAGTGGCTGGAGCCGCTGCTCGCCGGTGAGATCCGCTCGGCGTTCGCGATGACCGAGCCGGAGGTGGCCTCCTCGGACGCCACGAACATCACGACGTACATCGAGCGGGACGGCGACGAGTACGTCATCACCGGCCGCAAGTGGTACATCTCCGGGGCGCTGAACCCGGACTGCAAGATCCTCATCGTGATGGGCAAGACCGACCCGGACGGGCCGGACATCCGCCGTCAGCAGTCCATGGTGCTCGTCCCGCGCGACACCCCGGGCGTCACCGTCAAGCGGGCGATGCAGGTCTTCGGCTACGAGGACCACTACCACGGCGGCCACGCCGAGGTGATCTTCGACCACGCGCGTGTGCCGGTGTCGAACCTCGTCGGCGAGGAGGGCGGCGGCTTCGCCATCGCGCAGGCCCGGCTCGGCCCCGGCCGCATCCACCACTGCATGCGGCTGATCGGCATGGCGGAGCGGGCGATCGAGCTGATGTGCCGGCGGGCCGTGTCCCGTACGGCCTTCGGCAAGGCGCTGGCCCAGCAGGGCGTGGTCCACAACTGGATCGCGGACGCGCGCGTGACGGTCGAGCAGCTGCGGCTGCTGGTGCTGAAGACGGCCTGGCTGATGGACACGGTCGGCAACAGGGGCGCGCACACGGAGATCCAGTCCATCAAGATCGCCACGCCCCGCGCGGTCGTCGACATCATCGACCGGGCGATCCAGCTGCACGGCGCCGGCGGTGTGAGCCAGGACTTCCCGCTGGCCGAGCTGTACGCCGGTGCCCGGACGCTGATGATCGCCGACGGCCCGGACGAGGTCCACCAGCGTTCGCTGGCGCGCCGGGAGCTGAAGAAGTACCTGTGAGGTGACGGGTAAGGGGCGGTCGCCCATGGCGACCGCCCCTTACGCACGCAGTCAGGGACGCAAGGCCCGCAGCAGGAGGTCGGCCAGGTGGTCGGCGACCTGTTGCGGGGTCATCGGGCCGTCCGGCCGGTACCAGGTCGACAGGTGGTGGACCGAGCCGAAGTGGTAGTCCACCACCAGGTCCGCCGGGGTCGCCTTCGAGAAGACCCCGGCCTCCTGGCCCTCCTCGACGAGCGCGCGGAAGCGCTCGTGGTAGCGCCGGCGCTCGGCGCGCACCTGCTTGTTCTTCTCCGGGCTCAGGTGGTGCATCGAGCGGAAGAAGATCATCGCGTCGTCGAGGTTGTCGATCGTGGTGACGACGACGTCGGCCGCCGCGCCCCGCAGACGCTTCTCGATCGGCTCGTCGGCGTCCGCGAAGGCGTCGAGTCTCTCCTGCTGCACCCGCAGCACGCGCGCGTACACCTCGTGCAGGAGGTCGTCCTTGGAGCCGAAGTAGTGGTAGAGCGCCCCCTTGGTGACGCCGGCCGCCTCGACGATCTCCTGCACCGAGGTGCGGTCGTATCCCCGCTCGGCGAAGAGCCGGGTGGCGGCGGCGAGGAGCCGCTGCGGGACGGGAGTTCCCTCTCCGTCCGTCGTCCTGGGCACTGCCGCCACCTTCCTTTCCGTGATGCCTACTGGCCGTCGTGCGCGCGGGAACGCAGTTCCCGCCGGAGGATCTTCCCACTTGCCGTCTTGGGCAAGTCGGGCAGTATCTCCACCTGCCGCGGATATTTGTAGGCCGCCAGTTTGTCCTTGCAGTAGGCCGCGAGCGTATCGGGGTCCGTGTCGGCGCCCGGACGCAGGCTGATGTACGCCTTGACGGTCTCGCCGCGGTAGCCGTCGGCCACCCCGACGACGGCTGCCTCGCGCACCGCCGGGTGGGTGTACAGGACGTCCTCGACCTCGCGCGGCCAGACCTTGAAGCCGGACGCGTTGATCATGTCCTTCTTGCGGTCGACGACGTACAGCCAGCCCTCCGCGTCCATGAACCCGATGTCGCCGGTGCGCAGCTCGCCGCCGGGGAAGGTCTCCGCGGTCGCCTCGGGGCGCCGCCAGTACCCGGGCACGACCTGCGGGCCGCTGACGACGATCTCGCCCTGCTCGCCGAAGGGCACCTCCGCGCCCCGGTCGTCGACGATGCGCACGACCGCGTCGGCGCAGGGCACGCCCACCGCGAGGGTCCCCGAGGCCGGGTCGACGGGTGCCTCCCGCTGGGGCGGGACGGACGCGCAGGGCGCGGTGCACTCGGTGAGCCCGTAGCCGTTGCGGATGTACGGCCCGAAGCCCGCCCGGAACTTCTCCACCAGCGCGGGCGGCAGCGGGGCGCCGCCGGAGGAGATGTTCACGAAGGAGGAGAAGTGGTCCCGTGTGACGTCCGGATGGGCCGCCAGCGCCATGAAGGCGGTGGAGGGGCCGACCGTGTAGTGCGGGCCGTGCTCGGCGAACGCGTCGAGGACGACGCCCGCCTCGAAGCGGTACGCCAGCACGAGCGTGCCCGCGCTGTTGAGGCAGGCGCCCAGCTGGCAGACCATCCCGGTGATGTGGAACAGCGGCGCCAGCGCGTAGTACACGGGCTCGTCGGGCAGGTCCAGGCCGGTCCGCTGCCGCTCGGCGTTGTACATGATGTTGCCGTGCGTGTTGGTGGCGCCCTTGGGGGCGCCGCTCGTGCCCGAGGTGTAGCTGATCAGCGCGATGTCCGAGGCGGCCGGGTCGCGCCCCTCCGGCGCCTTGTGCCCCGCGCGGGCGACGGCCGTCAGGTCGTCGGCGTCGGGGACCTCCGGCACCCGCTCGAAGGTGAGCACGCGCGCGTCGTTACGCGTCTGGAAATCCAACTCACACGCCGTGAGCACGATCCGTACGGGCGAGTCGGCGGCCGTGTCCCGGAGATACGACTCCCACGCCCGGTCGGAACACACCAGTGCGGCCACCTCACCGTCCCGCAGGACATGGGCGACCTCCCCCGCCTTGTACATCGGGTTGACGGGCACGACGGTCGCGCCGGCCTTCCAGGCGCCGAGCACGGAGAGCACGAACTGCGGCGAGTTCTGCAGCAGCACGGCCACCCGGTCGCCGCGCTCCAGACCCCGGGCCACGAAATGCCCGGCGATCGAGTCGCTCAGCTCGTCGACCTCGCGGTACGTGAGCCGGCCGTCGAAGTAGGCCAGGAACGTGCGGTCCGGGGCCTCGGCGGCGGACCGGCGCAGGGCGTGCACGAGGGAGTCGGCCGGGTCGATCGGGGCACGCTGGGCCTCGTTGAGGAGCCCCAGCCAGGGCTTGACCGCGTACGGGGAAGAGGTCGGGGAGGTCACTGCCCGGCCTCCCACTTCTGCTGGATGTGGTTCATGTTGCTCAGCCACCGGTCGGGGGTGGCCGCCCGGGCCTGGTAGTACGCGGCCACCTCGGGGTGCGGCAGGATCAGGAAGCGGTCCTCCTCGATCCCCTGGAACAGGGCGTCCGCGACGTCCCCCGGCTCGATCGCGGTCGGCTTGAGCACCAGGTCGCCCGCGCTGCCGGTGGCCGCCAGCATGTCGGTACGGACGCCCTGCGGACAGATCGCGTGGACCTTGATCCCCCGGTGCCGGTACGTCAGCGACAGCCACTCGGCGAAGGCGTACGCACCGTGCTTGGTGACGCTGTAGGGCGCCGCCCCGATCATGGTCAACAACCCGGCCGCGGACACGGTGGACACGAACCGCCCGCTCCCCCGCTCCAGCCACTCCGGAAGCAGCGCCTGCGCCGCCCGGACGTGCGCCATGACATTGACGTCCCAGGCAAGTGCCCAGACGGCCTCGTCGGCCGCCTCGGAACCCCCGGAGGCCACACCGGCGTTGGCGCAGTAGACATCGACGGTGCCGCCCAGCGCGTCGCGAGCGTCACCCACGATCACGGAGGCGTCCCCGGGGACGGCAATCCCACCGATCTCCTCGGCGACGGCCTCGGCCCGCGAGGCATCCAGGTCATTGACGACGACCCGCGCCCCTTCAGCGGCAAAGCGACGGGCCAGCGCGGCTCCGATACCGCCTCCCGCCCCAGTGACGACCACTCCAGCACCCTGCAAGGCTTCCACCATCGGTCCCCTTCGACACGACTCCGGCTCCCCCGGCAGGGCCAGACTAACCGGTCGGTATGTTGCAGGGAAGGGGTGTTGCATCCCACCTAAGGGGCGCGGGGCTGTATCGATGTGCGGCTCCGCCGCGGGGCGCGACAAGCCACAAACAACCCGCACCCTGCACACAACAGGCGGAAACACCTACCGTTCACCACATGAAGCTCTCCAGGCGAAGCCTGCTGGCCAGTACGGCCGTCGTAGCAGCCTCAGCAGCCCCGGCCAAGGCCGATCCAGCACGCACCCCCCGTCTGCGGACCGGCTTCGAACGCCTGGCCGCAGACGGATACACCCTGCTGCACAACGCCCGCGTAGGAATCGTCACCAACCCCACCGGCATCACCCGCGACGCCCACCACATCGTCGACGTCATGCACGCCGACAAACGAGTGAACTTAGGGGCCGTCTTCGGCCCCGAACACGGCTTCCGCGGCACCGCCCAGGCCGGCGGCTCCGAGGGCCGCTACGACGATCCGGCCACCGGTCTGCCCGTCTACGACACGTACCAGAAGAGCGGGCAACCCCTCGCCGACATCTTCACCGCGTCCGCCGTCGACACCGTCGTCTTCGACATCCAGGACGTGGGCGCACGCTTCTACACGTACATCTGGACCCTCTACGACTGCATGGAGGCGGCCCAGCTCGCGGGGAAGCGGTTCGTCGTCCTCGACCGCCCGAACCCGGTGACCGGACGAACGGCCCTGGGCCCCGTGCTGCACAAGGAGTTCGCGTCCTTCGTCGGCAGACAGCCCATCTCCCAAGCCCACGGCATGACCGTCGCCGAACTCGCGAGGCTGTTCAACGCGGAGTTCCTCACCGAGCCCGTGCCCCTGGACACCGTGAAGATGACCGGCTGGAAGCGCTCCGACTGGTACGACGCCTCAGGCCTGCCCTGGGTCCCGCCGAGCCCCAACATGCCGACTCCCGAGACGGCCCTGGTGTACTCCGGCACGTGCCTCTTCGAGGGAACGAACCTGTCGGAGGGCCGGGGCACCACCCGCCCCTTCGAACTGCTCGGCGCGGAGGGCGTCGACGGGCGCTGGGCGGCCGCGGCGAACGAGGCCGGTCTGAAGGGCGTCCGCTTCCGGGAGGCCTACTTCGCGCCCACCTTCTCCAAGTTCCAGGGCAAGACCGTGGGCGGCGTACAGATCCACGTACACGACCGGGACGCGTACGACCCCGTACGCACCGGGATCGCGCTCCTGGTGACCGCCAAGCGGGTCTGGAGCGGCTTCTCCTGGCGGCCGGACAACTGGATCGACAAGCTCACCGGCTCCTCGTGGGTGCGCACGGCGATCGACGCGGGCGCGGGCGTGGACGAGGTGGTCGCGGGCTGGCGGCAGGAGCTGGGCGTGTTCCGGCGGATGCGGCAGGAGTGTCTTTTGTACGGATGAGCCGTGACGTATGGCCAATTCCACCCGTTGGCAGGACGATGCGCCCACATCGCGCACGCGACGGGGGACGGAAGGGGCCTGTCATGGCGGATCCTGCGATGAGTGTGACTCCCTACTGGGAGCTGACCTTCGACGCGGACGGGGATGTGCAGGGCCGGCAGCGCGACCGGCTGCTGGCGGAGGTGCCGAAGCGCGGTCTGCAGGACCTGGTCGTCTTCTCGCACGGCTGGAACAACGACCGCTCGATCGCGACCCGGCTCTACAACCACTTCTTCGCCCCGTTCCCGGAGCTGGCGCCCCACGCCAGGATCGGCTACGTCGGAGTGGTGTGGCCGTCGATGCGGTTCTCGGACGAGCCGATCCCGGACTTCCCGCGCGCCGCGACAGCCGCCGTCGCACCGGGCCCCGCGCTGGACAAGGACACGCGGCACGCGCTGCTGGAGACGTTCCCGGGCCGGGCGACGGTGGTGGAGCAGATCGCGCGGATGCTGGAGCAGCAGCCGCGTGAGGAGGCGGAGCTGGAGGAGTTCGGGCGGCTCGTGCAGCTGCTGGTCGATGTCGTACCGCCCGGGCCGCAGGCCTTGTTCGCGGCGGACACGCTGGCGGAGGGGGTGCCGCAGGACGAGCCCGAGATGTTCTCCCAAGGCACGGCGGCGGCCTGCGAGGAGTTCGCGGCCGCCCTGGCGCACGTGCAGTCCCCGCCCGGCGCCGAGGGGTTCGCGCTGCCCAACCCGTGGGACGGCGCGCACGAGCTGCTGCGGCAGGGGACGTACTACGCGATGAAGCGGCGCGCCGGGACGGTCGGCGAGCGGGGGCTCGGCCGGGTGGTCGGGCAGCTGGCCGAGGTCGCGCCGGACGTGCGGGTGCATCTGGTGGGGCACAGTTTCGGCGGGCGGCTGGTGTCGTTCGCGTTGCGCGGGCTGCCGGAGGGTGTGCGCACGGTGAAGTCCGTGACGCTGCTCCAGGGGGCGTTCTCCCACTACGCGTTCGCGGCCCGTCTGCCGCACGACACGCGCGCGGGCGGTGTCCTTCAGGGCCAGCACAACCGCGTGGACGGCCCCCTGGTGTGCTGCCACTCCTCGCACGACTCGGCGCTCGGCACGCTGTATCCGCTGGCCTCGCGGGTGGCGGGCGACGCGGCGGGTCTGGTCGAGGGCTTCGGCGTCGGGAAGGTGTTGGGCGCCAAGTGGGGCGCCATGGGGTTCGACGGTGTGCAGGCGGTGCCGGGCACCCGCACGATGAAGCTCGCCGACGCGCTGAGCGGGCCGCTGCCCCCCTCCGGCTGTGTGAACGTCGACGCGGCCGCGGTGGTCCGGCGTGGCGGGCCGCCGGCCGGGGCGCACAGCGACATCGTGCACAGGGAGCTGGCGCAGTTGGTGCTGGCGGCGGGCCGCATCCGCTGACGCGGGCCCGCCGCCGTCCGGGTGTTACCGGTGGGAGGTGAACTCGACGACCTGTTGGAAGGTCGGCCGGTTCTGCCAGCTGATCTTGCCGTGCTTGATGCCGCCCAGGGTGCGCTGGACGATCGAGTCGGCGCACCACTGGTCGCCCGCCGAGCACTGGTCGTCACCGGGGTAGACCTGGGCCGCGGTCTTGCCGGCCGCCGCCTTCAGGCTGCTGATCAGGATGTCCCGGCAGGCGCTGAGGGTGCCGCCGCCGCAGTACGAGCGGCCCAGCGGCCCCTGCACCGACTCGCCGAGCACCGCCCGGATGTCCTTGTCGACGTAGCTCCACCAGCCGTACTGGAAGGAGCTTCCGGCGTGTGAGCCGGTCGGGCCGTGGCCGGCCGACGGGGCCTCGTCGATGGGCAGGTTGTCGGTGAACGCCGTGTACAGGTCGGTGCCGAGGCCGGGTTCGAACTCGGCCTTCACCAGCAGCGGCCACCAGGCGTCCAGGATCCGGATCGCGTCGGCGTCGGCGTACTTCTTCGAACCGGCCGTGGTCTCCGTGCGCTTGCCGCCGGCCGACAGCCATGTCTGGAGCTTGCTGACGGCGGCCGCGGCCGTGGTGTCGGTGACCGTGGAGCTGTTGACGACCTTCAGCAGGTCGGGGAGCACGTCCTCGGCCCGCAGGTCGACGGTGGCCGCGTCCGCCATCGCCTTGGTCAGCGACGTACGGGTCACCCCGCCGGCCGCGACCAGCTTCTTCACCCGGTCCTCGAGCAGGTTGCCGCGGTGCACCGAGCCGTCGCCCCAGGACGCGGTCGTGTAGTCCTTGGCCTGCTTGTTGTTCCAGGAGATGTAGTAGTCCTGGTCGACGGAGTTGGGGTGGGCCGACGCGGGCGTGTAGTCGGAGGTGTTGGTCGTCGGGTTCCAGCCCCGCCACTCGTACGCCGACTGCGCCCACACCGGGAACTCGGCGTCGACACCGCTCGCGCGGACCGGGTTGTCGCCGCTGTTGTAGTACGCGGTGTGCTGGGAGTCGGCGTAGAACCAGTTGAAGGTGTAGTTGATGTGCTGCACCGCGCTCTGGAAGGTCTGCGGGCTCTTGACGTAGTCGGGGTCGTTGAGCATCTGGAAGCCGATGATGGAGTCGGCCTCGTGCAGGTAGGAGGAGCGCAGGGTGGTGTAGGCGACCTTCTTGCCGCCGACGGTCGCCCGGTACTCGACGGGGCCGTACTTCGTCCGCCACACCCGCATCGTGTACGAGCCCGCGGCCGTTCCGTCGGCCGTGGTCGGGGTCCAGGCGTTCTTGTGTTCGACCTTGTCCATGGCCGTGCAGGTGCCGCGGTACAGGTAGTGGTAGTCGTCCTGGCACAGTTCGACGGCGTACGTGTCGATGATGTCCTGGCCGGAGGTGGTGGCGCTCCACGCGTAGTCCTGGCCGCGGCCTAGTTCGACGTACATGCTCAGGCCTGCGAAGGAGGCGCCGCGGGCGCTGATGCCGGGGCCCTGGATCTCCTGGAGCAGGAGCAGCTGCGGGGCGAAGTAGCCGGTCTGCGGTCCGAAGACGGCGACCGGGTGGCCGCTCGCGGTGTGCTTGCCGCTGACCACGAGGGCGTTGGACATGCCGCGCTTGGCCGAGGTCAGGGCGGTCTTGGCCGCCGAGGCGGAGGCGGTGGCGGCGCCGGCGGTGGCCGCGCTGCCCGTACGGTCGTAGACCAGCGGCTCCTCGACGACCGAGCCGGGGTCGGGCAGGGCCAGGCCCTGTGGGTTGTCTGGCTTGGTGGCGTACGGGAAGCTCTCGCCGTTGTGGACCGTGAGGGCGGCCTCGGGGTCGTTGCGCTCGCGGAAGGATTCCCAGACCTTGGTGCCCTCGGTGACGCCGTACTTCTCCTGGGCGGCGAGCAGTGAAAGGGCGTTGTTGACCTCGCCGCCGCCTCCGGAGCCGAAGAGCGCGCCGATCACGGATCCGAGCGCGACCAGGTCGGTGATCTTGAAGTGGGCGATCGTACCGGCGTTGGTGATCGAGTCCTTGTGCCCGGTCAGGACGTACTCACCGGGGAAGTAGCGGCCGCTGTCGGAGGCGTCGATGTAGGCGTTGATGCCGTCGAGGTAGGCGGTGGCGTCGGCGAGGGCCTGCTGGCCGCGCGCGCCGTTCGTCGCGATGGCGTTGTCGATCTGGGCCTGCAGATCGGCCTCGGTGTACGGGGCGTTGCGCCAGAACTGCTGCTCCAGGCCCTGGTTGGAGGCCGCGCCGCCCGCGAAGGCGGTCAGCTGGCCGCGTCCGACGTGGCGGAAGACGTCCATCAGCCACAGGCGGTCCTGGGCCGCCGCATAGCCGGCACCGAACTCCGTGCCGTATCGAGTGGTACCGGTGATGTGCGGGACGCCCGTCTTCTTGTCACGGACGATCGTCACGTCGCTGCGGCCGGCGGGCTTCTCGGTGGAGGCGACCTGATCGGAAGGGACTCCGAACGACGCGTCGTTGAAGAAGGTGTTGATCGTGGCGTTGGTCAGCGTGGTGTAGCCCTTGGCCAGGTTGGCGTAGGGGCCGAGCTGGTCCTCGGCGTGGTCGGGCTGGGTGCCGAAGGCCTGGTTGAGCAGGATCTGGGCAAGTGTCGCGTTGCCGTTCTGACCGGGCGGGAGGATGTCGGAACACTGGCCGCCGCAGTAGTCGTTCGCGGTGGCCGTGGGCTCGGCCGCCACCGCCGCCTGGGAAAGCGGGGACAAAAGCCCGGCTATCAGGACGCATACGGATGCGTTCTTCAGGAACCCGGGGAATCGACTGGGAGTTCTCAGTCTGTCGAGAACGTTGCGTGGGGTTCGCCGCGGCATGGCAGCTCCTTGCGATGGGGGTGAGCCGGAGGTTACCGCCGGTATCCCCGCGATTGAAGATGAGCAAGCGTCACTTTTTGCAAAGTCGTCGCGGTCGTCAGGAGTCGACATGAACGTCACGTCGGGCACACGCGTCATGGAGGGCGGGGCGCGCGCAAGCCCGGACGGCTTATGGGGGCCATCCGAAATCGGATGGAGCCGAATCACGTGTCGACACGTCTATTCGGCGACGTCCGTACGGAGACGCCGAAGTGACCGAAGTGCAGGTGCAGGTGTGACGGAGGTGCAGGGCGATGGCCGGTTTCCGGAGTCTGGCGAGACAGGTGCGCGACCCGCGGTGCGATCTGGCACTGCGGCGCTACTCACTGCGCAAGTGCCTGGAGAGGTTCGCTCCTTACGGGCACCGGGCGACCTGGGACCACTTGTGCTCCCGGGCGGGGTTCGGACCGGAGGACCGGTCCCCCGATCCAGCGCGGCTCGTGGCCGCACTGGACGAACTGGAGGAGGCGCGGGCGGTCTGGCTCGCCTATGAGGTCGAGTTCGCCGAGCGCCGCAAGAAGGAGAAGCACGACGGGCTGCGCCGGCCGGGCAGTGTGGACGACTGGCACCGGCTGACCTGGGGCGGCTTCGGAGTCGCGTGGTGCGACGACCCGCGGGTACACCCCCGTGACCCGCTGGCCGAGGTACTGCGGCGGCTCATCGCCGCGCTGGAGCGCAAACCGGGCGCGACCTGCCCGGTGTGCGACGGGGAGCGCCTGGTCTGGAAGTACGACCTGGACCACGAACCGTCGTCGGGCCCCGTCTGCGCGCACTGCGGAATCCTGGTACCGCGCCCGGTTCTGAAGCCGGAGGCCCTGGGGTACACCAGGCGGGGTCGGATACTGGTGCCGGCCTAGATCGAGGGGGGTGCGCCGGGGATGCCGCACCCCCTGATGTCACGGGTCGAGCCCTGCCCACGGACCGTTGTCAGTGGCGGTCGGCAGACTTGAGGCATGGTGCAGGTCTGTCTGAACGGAACGCGGGGGGCCGTCGACGGCACGGTGGTGCCGTTGTCGCCGGGTGCGCTGGCCGAGTCCGCGGCGGAGGCCGTCGCGGCCGGGGCCACGGACATACACGTCCACCCCAAAACCCCCTGCGGACAGGACACGTTGTCGCCACGCGTGGTGGCGGCGACACTCGATGCGATACGGGCGCGCGTGGCGGTGCCGGTCGGCGTGACCACGGGCGCCTGGGCCGAGCCGGATCCGGCGGCCCGCCTTGAGTGTGTGCGGGCCTGGACGGTGCTGCCCGACCACGCCTCGGTCAACTGGCACGAGCCGGGCGCGGAGCAGCTGGCCGCCGTGCTGATCGACCTCGGCGTGGGAGTGGAGGCCGGCGTCTGGTCGGGGACGGACGGGGCCGCGCGGTTCGCGCACTCGCCGCTCGCGCCGAGGGTGCTTCGGGTGCTCGCCGAGGTGACGGACACCGACCCGGACACCGCGGCGGAGTCGGCGCGGGCGCTGCTGGCCGACCTGGAGGCCGCGCACGGCCGCCCGGTTCTGCTGCACGGCGAGGAGGGCGGCGCGTGGCCGGTGCTGCGGCTGGCGGGGCGGCTGGGGCTCGCGACGCGCATCGGGCTGGAGGACACGCTGCTCCTGCCCGATGGTGAACGCGCGGCGTCGAACGCTCAGTTGGTGGCGTCGGCCGTGTCCCAGTACGGGTGGGCCCAGCGCTCGTCGTAGGGCAGGGCGACGAGCTCGCAGCGGATGGCCAGGTCGGGCTCCCCCAGGGCGCGCAGCCGGGCGGCCCCGGGACCGGCCAGCCAGGCCCGCAGGTCCGAGATGCCCGCGTCCTCACTGTCGTCGTACCACCAGGAGAACGGGGTGGCGTCGCCGAGCAGGTCGTAGAGCCAGATGTCGACGCATTGGACGAGGTGCGCGTCCGCGGTGGGGCCCTGGATCCACCCGTCGAGGAACGGGGTCACGGTCCTCGCGATGGTGGTGCAGAGGTCGAAGACGTCGTCGACGCCGTACGGCGGCTCGGGCGTCGCGAGGACGTCCTGCCACCAGGCGCGCAGGAACGCGTCGATCGCGGCGACCTGCTCGGGCGGCCAGGAGCGCCAGTCCACGCAGGCCAGCCCGTGGGCGCCGTAGCCGATGGCCGACAGAGCCCCGTCGGCCATCGCCCGTGCCGCCTGCGGCAGGAGACGGCGCATCGCGGCGGCTTGGTCGTCGAAGTGGTCGGAGACCTCGAAGAGATACCTCTGAACGACGTCCAGGGGGATGCGGGTGCAGGGAGTGCGCAGGTAAGCGGTCTCCTCGGGCAGATGACACAGACCGCAGCCGGTCTCGTGCGGGCTGGCGAAGCCGTTGAAGACGATGTCGATGTCGGCGAGGGCCGCGTCAAGGGCGGGCGAAAGCATGGGAGTTGATCCCGTCAGGACTCCGTGCGCGGTGTGGTTGCCGGCCGAAGAGCGCGACGTTACCAGCCGCTAATCCGTTCGATCCAGCGTTTTCCGGTGCGGAGAGTTGGGGGTGATGAAACCCATGTGAGGTACCTGGAGGAGCTCCCCATGTCCACGCTGCGCGTGACCGCCGAAGTGCTGACCGTCCACGAGCACCCGAACGCCGACGCGCTCGAACTGGCCCAGGTGGGTCTGTACCGAGCCGTCGTCGCCAAGGGCGCGTACCGCACCGGGGAGGCCGCCGTCTACATCCCCGAGCAGTCGGTGCTGCCGCCCGAGCTGATCGAGGAACTGGGGCTGACCGGGCGGCTGGCGGGCGGCAACGCGGACCGGGTGAAGGCGGTGCGGCTGCGCGGGGAGCTGTCGCAGGGCATCGTGTGCCGGCCGAAGGCGCTCACGGAGTTCGACCTGGGCCGGGCGGCGCGGGAGGGGACCGACTTCGCGGCGCTGCTCGGCATCACCAAGTGGGTGCCGCCGGTGCCGCCCATGATGAACGGCGAGGTGGAGTCGGCGCCGGAGCTGCTGCCATGGGTCGACATCGAGAACTTCCAGCGGTTTCCGGGAATCTTCAGCCCGGGCGAGGATGTGGTCCTGACGGAGAAGCTGCACGGGTCGGCGTGCCTGCTGACGTATGTCGCCGGCGAGGGGCGGGTGTACGTCTCCTCCAAGGGCTTCGGGGCGAAGTCGCTGGCGCTGGCCGAGGACCCGCGCAATCTGTACTGGCGGGCGGTGCTGGGGCACGGCGTCGCCGAGGCCGCGGCGCGGCTCGCCGAGCGGTTGGGGGCGCGTCGGGTGGGGATCTTCGGGGAGGTGTACGGGGCGGGCGTGCAGGACCTGACGTACGGCGCGGACGGGAGACGCGACACGCTCGGGTACGCCGTGTTCGACGTGTCCGCGGAGATCGACGGGCAGGTGCGCTGGCTGGACGCGGCGGAACTGCTGGCCGGGGAGCTGCCGTTGGTGCCGCGGCTGTTCGAGGGGCCGTACGACATCGACCGGGTGCTGGAGGTCGCCGGCGGCCGGGAGACGGTGTCCGGGCGGGGGCTGCATCTGCGGGAGGGCGTGGTGATACGTCCCCGCAGTGAGCGGTACAGCGCGGTGACCGGCGGGCGGGCGATCGCGAAAGCGGTGAGTCCGGCGTACCTGACACGGAAGGGCGGGACGGAGTACGAGTAGGCGGTGTGCGGCGCGGGTGGGGCTGGGCGGGGACGGTTCGCGCGGCCCCGTCGCGCCGGCGGCACGACTGCCCGCGGGATTGCGTGTGGCTCAGCGGCAGTCGCCCGCGCGCACGCCCTCCCGCCGCCCGGAACCCTCGCTCCCCCTTCGGCCCCGCTCCTCCACCAGCAGCCGTGAGCCCGACTGGCGTTCGCCGAAGCTGTCATCGGGGTTGGACAGGACGCAGGTGTTGAGGGAGAGGCAGCCGCAGCCGATGCAGTCGGTGAGGTGGTCGCGGAGGCGGTTGAGTTGTTTGATGCGTTCGTCCAGCTCGACGCGCCAGGCCTCGGAGAGGCGGGTCCAGTCCTCGCGGGTGGGGGTGCGTTCCTCGGGGAGTTCGGCGAGGGCGTCACGGATCGTGGCCAGCGGGATGCCGACGCGCTGCGCGGCGCGGACGAAGGCGACCCTGCGCAGGGTGTCACGGGTGTAGCGGCGCTGGTTGCCCGAGGTGCGGCGGCTGCTGATCAAGCCCTTGGACTCGTAGAAGTGCAGGGCCGAGACGGCGGCGCCGCTGCGCGCGGAGAGCTGGCCGACGGTGAGCTCGTGGATCTTCTCTGGAATCTGGGGCACCCCTCGAACCCTACCTACGCGCCACCTGACCACGCCGCGCCATTCGGTCCGTTGACACGGGGCCCCCACCCGACCATGCTAAGCAGTCGCTTAGCATGCATGGCTAACCGTGCATAACCGAGATCGTGATGCGAGAGGCCCAGACATGGCAGAGCCGAGGATCTTCACGTCCGCCGACGAGCTGAAGGCGGCGGTGGGCGAGCAGCTGGGGTACACCGACTGGCTGGAGGTCGACCAGAAGCGCATCGACCTGTTCGCCGAGGCCACCGGCGACCACCAGTGGATCCACGTGGATCCGGAGAAGGCGGCCGCCGGACCGTTCGGCACCACCATCGCGCACGGGTATCTGACGTTGTCGCTGCTGCCTCTGTTCGGGCCCCAGCTGATCAAGGTCGAGGGCGTGAAGATGGGCGTCAACTACGGGACGAACAAGGTCCGCTTCCCCGCTCCCGTCCCCGTCGGATCGCGGCTGCGCGCCACCGCGACGATCACCGGCGTCGAGGACGTGACCGGCGGCGTCCAGGTGAGCGTCGCGTTCAGCGTGGAGCGCGAGGGCGGCGACAAGCCCGTGTGCGTCGCGGAGTCGGTGGCCCGCTACTACGTCTGACGGCCGCGCCTACTTCGCGCCCACCATCCGCAGCACGAGGTCGGCGTACAGATCGCCGACCTCCTCGGGCGTCCGCGGCCCGTCGACGTTGAACCAGCGGGCCACGTCGATGCACAGGGAGAGCACGGCGAGTGTGGTGCCGTGGATGTCCAGGACGTCGAACTCGCCCGTCCGCACGCCCTCCTCGACGATCCCGCGCACTTCCGCGTCGACCTGCCGGCGCAGCGCGAGGATCTCCGAGCGGGCGTCCGGCCCGAGCGACTCCAGCTCGTACTGGACGACCCGTGCGGTGGTGCGTCCGCCGGCGTGCCAGCGGACGAAGGAGCTCACCGCGTCGGCGAGCCGCTCGGTCGCGTTCCCCTCACCCCGGGCCGCCGTCCGCAGGATCTCGACGGCCTTCTCGTGGCCGATCCTGCTGATGCGGTGGAGCAACTCTTCCTTGGTCTTGTAATGGATGTAGAGCGCGGCCGGGCTCATGCCGGCGCGGCCCGCGATGTCGCGGGTCGTCGTGGCGTGGTAGCCGCGCTCGGCGAAGGCCTCCACCGCGGCAATGAGCAGCCGCCGGGCCGCATCGGGCGTCACCTCGCCCCACGGCTGCACTTCGCCGCCGGCCGTCTCCGCCGTACTCATCGCTCGTTCGCCCCTCTCGGTGACAGAAGCTCCACCATACCGCCGAAGGTGAGCGGCCGCTTAGAGTCCCCGCTCAGCGGGCTCCTGTCGGTCGCGGATCACCTTGGCCAGCGTGAAGGCGGACGTCACGAGGTACAGGACGGCGATGGCGAGGAAGGCCCGCACCCAGGCATCGGCCTTGAGCTGGTAGATCCCGACGGCGGTCGCCGCCATGGCGACGGCGAAGGAGGCGACGGCCTGGCCGTAGAAGGCGGCCGTGTTCTGCTGCTTGCCCGGTGTGTCACTCATGGGAACAGCTTCGGCGGACGTGGCCGAGACCACATCCGCCGAGATACTCAAGGGTCTGCACAGGTAGGTACTCAGAACGCCGAGACGCCCGTCAACGCCCGCCCGATGACCAGCTTCTGGATCTGGCTGGTGCCCTCGTAGAGGGTCATCACGCGGGCGTCGCGCAGCAGCTTGCCCGCCGGGTACTCGTCGATGTAGCCGTAGCCGCCGAAGACCTGCAGGGCGTTGTTGGCGGCGCGTACGGCGGCCTCGGAGGCGAAGAGCTTGGCCTTGGAGGACTCGGTGGCGAAGGGCAGTCCGCGGTCGATCAGGTCGGCGACGCGCCAGGTCAGCAGCCGGGCCGCGTCGACGTCCACGGCGATGTCGCTGATCAGCTCCTGGACGAGCTGGTGATGGGCGATGGTCCGGCCGAACTGCTCGCGCTCGGTCGCGTACCGGACCGCCGCGTCCAGCGCCGCCTGCGCTATGCCGACGCAGCCCGCCGCCACCGACATCCGGCCCTTGGCCAGGGCCGACATGGCGACGGAGAAGCCCTTGCCCTCCTCCCCCAGCATCGCGGAGGCCGGCACGCGCACGTCCTCGAGGACGAGTTCGGCGGTGGCCTGGCCGCGCAGGCCGAGCTTGCCGTGGATGGTGCGGCGGGTCAGGCCGGGGGTGTCGGTGGGGATCAGGAAGGCGGAGACGCCCTTGTGGCCGGGCGCGTCCGTGGAGCGGGCGAACAGCAGCACGACGTCGGCCCAGGTGCCGTTGGTGATGAACATCTTCGTGCCGTTGACGACGTAGTCGTCGCCGTCGCGGACCGCGCGCGTGGCCAGGTTGCCCGCGTCGGAGCCGGTGCCGGGCTCGGTGAGGCCGAAGCAGCCGACGTAGTCGCCGGAGGTGAGGCCGGGCAGCCAGCGGCGCTTGTGCTCCTCGCTTCCCCAGGCGGCGACGGTCTTGGCGACGAGGCCGAGCGAGACGGAGACGATTCCGCGCACGGAGGAGTCCCCGCGGCCGAGTTCCTCCGTCACCAGGCAGTACGCGAGGTGGTCGCCGCCCGAGCCGCCGTACTCCTCGTCGACCGTCAGGCCGAGGAAGCCGACCTCGCCCAGCTTCTTCACGATCCCCCGGTCGACCTCCTCGGCACGGTCCCAGGCGACGACATGGGGGGCGATCTCGCGCTCCACGAAGTCCCGGGCGAGCCGCCGTACGGCGGTCTGCTCCTCGCTGAGCTCCAGATTCATGCCGAGTCACCCCACAGAGAACGTCTCTCGAAAGCCGTGTACGCTTAAATTAGCACTGCTAGTTTCACGGACGCAGCCCTACTATGTGCGCCATGGCCCGACCGCGCAAGCCCCTCCTCAGCACCGACCGGATCGTCGAGACGGCACGCGCGCTCGTGGACGCGGAGGGCCTGGCGGCCGTCTCCACGCGCCGGCTCGCCGCCGAGCTGGGGGTGAGCGGGCCCTCGCTCTACAACCACTTCCGCACCAAGGACGAGATCCTGGAGGCGGTCGCCGACTCGGTGAGCGCGCAGGTCGACCTGTCGATGTTCGAGGGCGGCCGGGACTGGCGGACCGCGCTGCACGACTGGGCCGTCTCCTACCGGGCCGCCCTGCGCGACCACCCGAACATCGTCCCGGTCCTCGCCCGCGGCCCCGGCCGCCGCCCGGCCGCGCTGCGGCTCGCCGACGCGGTCTACGGCGCGATGGTCGACGCGGGCTGGCCGGCCGCGCAGGCGACCTCCATCGGCGCGCTGATGCGGTACTTCATCATGGGCTCCGCGCTGGGCTCCTTCGCCGGCGGCTTCGTCGACGACCAGAGCGCCTACGACCCCGCCGACTATCCCCACCTCGGCCAGGCGCACCTTCTCGCCGACCAGCAGGAGAAGATCGACGAGCGGGCCTTCGAGACGGGGCTGACGGCACTGCTGGAGGGGCTGGTGCTGCAATACGAGCAGCTCGGGCGGTCGGTCTAGGACCGGGACGGTTCGGCGGTCGCCGAAGTGTTCGTGGCGCATGCTGGGAGGCATGACCAGCAAGGACCCCCAGGCGCCGCAGCTGGCCCGGCTCGCCGCGCTCATCGCCGACGAGACACGGGCCGCGTGCCTGCTGGCGCTGCTCGACGGGCGGGCGTGGACCGCCGGTGAGCTGGCGCGGCACGCGGGAGTGGCCGCGTCGACGCTGAGCGAGCATCTGGGCAAGCTGGTCTCGGGCGGACTGCTGGCCGAGGAACGCCAGGGGCGGCACCGGTACGTACGGCTCGCCGACGCGCGGGTCGCCCAGCTGGTGGAGGACCTGGCGGCCCAGGTCGGGCCCGACACCGGCCGACGGCCGCGCAGCCTGCGCGAGTCGAGCGCAGGCTCGGCGATGGCGCGCGGCCGCACCTGCTACGACCATCTCGCCGGACGCCTCGGCATCGCGATCACCGACGCGCTGACCGCGCGCGAACTCCTCCTCCAGGACACGGGGTTCGCCCTGACGGACGCGGGGGTCGGCTGGTTCGACTCCGTCGGCATCGCCCTCGACCGCACGAGCCGCCGCCCTCTCGTCCGCGCCTGCCTCGACTGGACCGAGCGCCGCCCCCACCTCGCCGGAGTGGCCGGTGCGGCCCTGTGCCGACACGCCCTGAACGCCGGGTGGTGCGTGCGCATCGGCTCCGAGCGGGCGGTGAAGGTGACGGCGGCAGGCGAACGGGCCCTGACCGAGCTGCTGGGCATCCCGGCGACGACTCTGGCCTAGGTCGCCCGTTCGGCATCCAACCTGAAATCCGCCCGCCGGCGCCCCGCCCCCACTCGGCAGCCCCCCGTCCGAAATCCGCGAGCCTGCGGCCCGGTTCCTCCCTACCCTCTGGAGCATGATGAACCCCATCCCGTCCCGTCCGCCCCGCCCGGCCCGTCGTGCGGAGTTGCTTGCCGCTGGTGCGGCGGCGGTCACCGTGGTGTTGTGGGCGTCCGCGTTCGTGTCGATCCGTAGTGCGGGCTCCGAGTACTCGCCGGGCGCGCTGGCGCTCGGGCGGCTGCTGGCCGGGGCGCTCACCCTCGGGGTGATCTGTGCCGTACGGCGGGAGGGGTGGCCGCCGCGGTCGGCGTGGCGCGGGATCGGGATATCGGGGGTGCTGTGGTTCGGGTTCTACATGGTCGTGCTCAACTGGGGCGAGCAGCAGGTGGACGCGGGGACGGCGGCCCTGGTCGTGAACATCGGGCCCGTCCTCGTCGCCCTGCTCGGCGCACGCCTCCTCGGTGACACCACGCCGCCGCGACTGCTCGCGGGCATGGCGGTGTCGTTCGCCGGTGCGGTGGCGGTGGGTCTGTCCATGTCGGGCGACGGCGGTTCCTCGGTGCTCGGGGTGGTGCTGTGCCTGCTCGCGGCCGTCGCGTACGCCTGTGGAGTCGTGGCGCAGAAGCCGGCGCTGGGGCGGGCGAGCGCGCTGCAGGTGACGACGTTCGGGTGCCTGGTCGGGGCGGTGGTCTGTCTGCCGTTCGCCGGGCAGTTGGTGAGCGAGGCGGCGAAGGCCCCGGTGTCGGCCACGCTGAACGTGGTCTACCTGGGCGTCTTCCCGACCGCGCTCGCCTTCACGACCTGGGCGTACGCCCTGGCCCGTACGACAGCCAGCCGCATGGGCGCGACCACGTACGCGGTGCCCGCACTGGTCGTACTGATGTCGTGGCTGGCGCTGGGCGAGGTGCCGGGGCCGCTCACGCTGGCGGGCGGGGCGCTGTGCCTGGCCGGGGTCGCGGTGTCGCGGTCGCGGTCGCGGCGGGCGCCTGGGGCTGCGGCCGTGGAGCCGCAGCCCGAGCGGCTGGAACGGTCAGCTTGAACGGGCCTTGTCGGCAAGGACCTTGATGGAGACGAGCGCGATCACCGAGAGCGCGACGATGTAGGCGGAGACCGACATCGAGGTGCCGGTCGCCTCCAGGAGCAGGACCATGACGAACGGCGCGAGTCCGCCGCCGCCCACCGCGGCGATCTGGTAGCCGAGGGAGGCACCCGTGTAGCGCATCTCGGGCGTGAACAACTCGGCGAACAGGGCGGCCTGGGGTCCGTACATGATGCTGAGGAAACAGCTGGCGACGAACGTGCCGACCGCCAGCCACAGCAGCGAACCGGTGTCGATCAGCAGGAACAGCGGTACGGCCCACAGGGCGATGCCGACCGCGCCGACGGCGTAGATCCGGATGCGGCCGACGCGGTCGGAGAGCGCGGCGGAGGCCGGGATCAGCACCAGCTGGGTGAGGCTGACGCAGAGCGAGACGGTGAGGACGGCGCCGCGGTTCATGCCGAGTTCGCGGGTGGTGTAGTCGAGGACGCCGGTGATGAGGATGTAGAAGGTCGCCGTGTTCACGGCGAAGGAGCCGCCGGCGAGCAGGACCGTGCCGAGGTGGTCGCGCAGGACCGTGCGCAGGGGTGAGCCGCGTTCCGACTTCTCCTGCTCGGCCAACGCCCGCTCCGCCTCGCGGAAGGCGGGTGTCTCCTCGACGCGGGTGTGGATGTACCAGGCGAGGAAGAGGACCAACAGGCCGACGAGGAAGGGGACTCGCCAGCCCCAGGCGGCGAAGGCGGTGTCGGTGGTGAAGGCGCCGGCCAGCAGGAAGACGCTGTTGGCGGTCACCACGCCGATGGGGACGCCGAGTTGGACGACGCTGCCGTAGACACCGCGCTTGCCCTCCGGGGCGTACTCGGTGGCCAGCAGCATCGCGCCGCCCCATTGGGCGCCGACCGCGAGCCCCTGGACGACGCGCAGGGTGACGAGCAGGACGGGGGCGGCGACGCCGATCGTGTCGTACGTCGGCAGCAGGCCGATGCCCGTCGTCGCCACGCCCATCAGCGTGAGCGCGAGGACGAGCATCGGCTTGCGGCCGCGCTTGTCGCCGAGGTGTCCGGCGACGATGCCGCCGAGCGGGCGGGCGAGGAAGCCGACGGCGAAGGTGGCGAAGGAGGCGAGGACTCCGGCGGTGGAGCTGCCCGCCGGGAAGTACAGGTCGCCCAGGACGAGGGCGGCCGCGATGCCGAAGACGAAGTAGTCGTACCACTCGACGGCTGAGGCGAGGGCGGCGGCGGTGGCGACCCGGCGGCGATGGGGGGTCGCCGGTGCGGTCACGGTGGTGGGGTGAGCGGTTGGGGACGTGTCCATGCGTGCACACTCCGGTGGGTGCGGTGGGGACGTTCCCGGGAACATACTGACCGGACGGTATGGGGTCAACGGTCGTGCGCGAAGGTTGCCCGGAGCACCTGAGGGCGCTCCGGGCAACTCCCCTCAGAACACCACCAGCGCCCTGCCGCCCTTCCCCGCGAGCATGTTCGCAAACGCCGCCGGGATCCCCTCCAGCGCGATGCGCTCCGTCACCAGTGCGCCCAGGTCCAGGCGGCCCGCGCGTACGTGTTCGGCGAGTACCGGCAGGTCCCGCGCCGGGTCGGAGTTGCCGTAGACGCAGCCGGACAGGGTCCTGCCCCAGTGGAAGATCTCCAGGGCGTTGAAGGTGACCTGCTGGTCCTTGCCGCCGATGCCTACGACCGTCGTGCGGCCGCCGCGGCGGGTGGAGTCCCAGGCCGCGCGGATGGTGCTCGCGCGGCCCACGCACTCGACGGCCACGTCGACGCCCTGCTTGTCCGTGAGGCCCCTGATCTCGCGGGCCGTGGCGTCGGAGGCCACCACGTAGTCGGTGGCTCCGGCGGCACGCGCCAACTCCTCCTTCTGAGGGGAGACGTCGACCGCGACGATCTTCGCGGCGCCCGCGACCCGGGCCGCCTGGAGCGCGGCGAGGCCCACTCCCCCGACGCCGTACACCGCCACGGTTTCCCCGGGCTGGACCCGCGCCGAGTGATGGACGGCGCCGTAGCCGGTGAGGACCGCGCAGCCCAGCAGCGCCGCGTCGGTGAGCGGGATGCCCTCGGGGAGGGGCAGGACGCAGTTCGCCGGTACGACCGTCTCCTCGGCGAACGCGGCGACGTTCAGGCCGGGGTGCAGGTCGGTGCCGTCGACGGTACGGGCGTACACATCGGCGGCGCCGTTGAGGGCGTTGGCGCACAACCAGACCTCGCCGAGCGAGCAGGCGTGGCAACTTCCGCAGGATGGCGCCCAGTTGAGGACGACGCCGTCGCCGGGCGAGAGACGGGTGACCCCTTCGCCGACGGCGACGACCGTGCCCGCGCCCTCGTGACCGAGGACGGCGGGGACCGGTACCCGCATGGTGCCGTTGGACAGGGACAGGTCGGAGTGACAGACCCCGGCGGCGGCGAGCCGGACGCGGACCTGGCCGGGGCCGGGGTCGGGCAGCTCGATGTCGGTGATCTCCAGCGGGGAGCCGACGGCGGGGAGTACGGCGGCACGGACGGCCATGACGGGCAACGCTCCTGGGTCTGGAGGGACTGGTACCGGGGGCTGGGACTGGAGGACTAGTGCCCCGACAGGCAACGTTCGCCCCGTCGCGACGCCCGGCACGCCCTCTCGCCGCACCGGCCGAAAACCCAAGTACATCCAGTACGAGGGC